>CAMSEJ010000104.1 GCA_947057405.1 uncultured Roseburia sp. | reverse complement strand
AATATTCATGCCAGCGTCCCCGGAATGCGGCCGGGGACGAAATGCAGTTAGGACTGGCTGCAACGGCCTCGTCGGCTCCTTTTATATTTCTTAATCGCATCTGGATACCTCATTTCTGTTCATTAGTAGTCGCGGCAAAAAAATTTCCGCTCCGTAAATAATATAGCAAATTCTGCAAAAAATGAAAAGAACAAAAACTTTCGTATTGCAGATCCGGACCGGTAAGTTTATACTGTAATCAGACAGCAAATACGGCACGGTATTTTTGGGATGACAGGACAAAATACCGTGCAAAAAAGAGAAGAGAGGTATTCCGCCTTGAAGATACAAAAAAGAGCATTCGTTTTACTCAGCATTGTGATCCTTATTCTGGCAGGCGCTCCCCGGACATTGTCTGCCGGGCAGGCAAAAAAGAACCAGTACTGGCCGGACGGTCCCCAGATCCAGTCGTCTGCAGGCATTGTGATGGAAGCCGAGACCGGGACCGTTCTTTACGAAAAGAACATCCACGATCCGCATTACCCGGCAAGCATTACCAAAATCCTTACCACGCTGCTTGCGCTTGAGAACAGCAAAATGGATGAAGTGGTGACGTTTTCCCACGACTCGGTTTACAAGACCGAAGGATCGGGAATTGCAAGGGACGTCGGTGAAGAAATGACCATGGAGCAGTGCCTGTACGGCGTCATGCTGGCGTCCGCAAACGAGTGCGCCTATGCGGTGGCAGAGCATGTGGCCGGCGACATCGGTACGTTTATCCAGATGATGAATGACAGGGCGGCGGCGTTAGGCTGCCGGAATACGCATTTTAATAACTGCAACGGCCTGCCGGATGAGCAGCATTATGTCAGCGCGTATGATATGGCGCTGATTGCGCGGGAGGCATACCAAAACGAGGCATTCCGCATTATCTGCGGTACGAAATCCTATACCATCCCGTTTACCAACAAACATACGGATGAAGAAACGCCCCTGCACAACCATCATCAGATGCTGTATCCTTTAAGAACGAGGCAGTACCTGTATGAATACTGCCTTGGCGGCAAGACCGGGTATACCTCGGCTGCCAACTACACTCTGGTGACTTATGCGGAAAAAGACGGCGTGACCTTAATCTGCGTCGTGCTTGATTCGCCGGCAACCGGTAATTACGACGATACCCGTGCGCTGTTTGATTTCTGCTTTGATAATTTCAAAAAGGTCAATGTCGCGGAGCATGAGGCTTCCGGTGTACAAAAGGATTCGGGGAGCGAAGCCATTCTGGGCAGCTGCGATCCGTTTGTGGCGCTGGACGGCGCAAGCAGCATCATTCTGCCGATTACGGCGGAATTTGAAGATGTGGATTCTAAGGTAAATTACGAGAAGCAGGACGAAACGGTGCTGGGCAGCATTGAATATACTTATGCCGGGCGGCTGGTTGGCAGCGCGAATCTGACGGCAACGGATGTGGTGGCGGATACGTTTGATTTTCACGAGCAATCCGATACACAGACAGAATCGGCAGGAAGTCCGGCAGAAATCCATCCGGGGGAAGAGCCGCCGGCGGGAACGGATACAAAAAAGGTATTTCGGATAGAACCGAAAATGATTGCGGCCGGACTGCTGTGTGCCGGGCTTTTGGGGCTTTTTGTTTTTCTGGGCTGGAAATTTGTGGATAATTTCTACAATATCAAACGGAAGCTGCATTTGAACGGAAAAGAAAAGTCGCCCTACCGGACGATTAAACAGAATAAAATGTTTCGGAAAAAAGGCAGGAAATGGTTTTAATGGGAACCGAACCGCTTTCGGACCAAACATTCCTTTCGGAGACAAAATATGACAAAAAACAACCCGACCGAATCGCTTGATACCAGGCTCGAAGCGTATGCGGACAGCGATTACTACCCGTTTCACATGCCCGGCCACAAACGCCGTCCGCTTCCCATGCCCAACCCTTATACCATAGATATTACCGAAATCGACGGTTTCGACGACCTCCACCGGCCGGAAGGCATTCTGAAAGCGGCGCAGGAACGCGCCGCCGGGCTCTATAACGCCGGGAAAAGCTATTATCTTGTAAACGGCAGCACCTGCGGCATCCTTACCGCAATTTTTGCCGCAGCGCCGCAAAACGGCACGCTTTTGATGGCCAGAAATTCACACAAGGCCGTATACCATGCGGCTTGCTTAAGAAATCTCTCCACGGTATATCTAAATCCGTGTATGACCGGGTTCGGCATATCCGGCGCCGTTACGCCCGAAGAGGTAGAGGAAAAGCTGTCCGGCTGTCCGTCCGTCCATGCCGTCATCCTCACCTCTCCGACCTACGAAGGCGTAGTAAGCGATATTGCCGCCATCGCCCGTATTGTCCATCGCCGCAATATTCCCCTGATCGTAGACGAAGCCCACGGCGCGCATTTCGGATTCCATCGCGCATTTCCCGAAACAGCCGTCCGCTGCGGCGCAGATATCGTGATCCAAAGTATGCACAAGGTGCTGCCGTCTCTCACCCAGACCGCATTGCTGCACTTAAACACCACGCGCATCCTCCCGAAAACCATAGAAACATACAGAAGCATGTTTGAAACCAGCTCGCCCTCTTATGTACTGATGGCGGGCATGGAAAAATGCATCCGCCTGCTTGCCGAACAAAGCGGCAGCCTGTTTTGCGGGTACTCGCAGCGCCTGGAAGCCTTTTACCGGGAAACCCGGGATTTAAAGAATCTGCATGTTATGGTTAAAAACGACTTTACCCCGGATGAAATCTATGGGCTGGATCCTTCTAAAATCATAATCTCCGCAAAGCACACGACGATCCACGGCGGCATTCTGCACCGGATGCTGCGGGACCGTTACCATCTGCAAATGGAAATGGTTTCCGGCTTTTATGTACTGGCAATGACGAGTATAATGGATACAGAGGAAGGGTTTTTCCGGTTGAAGGAAGCGCTTTTTGAAATCGACGGGGAGATGGCGGGGGACATTCGCGGCTCACAGAAGGATTCGCCGGCTGTTCGGATGTACGGGGCAAAGGAAAAAAGGCTTGAGATTTATGAGGCGGCGCAGCGTTCCGTGAAAGAGGTATCGTTTGACGAAGCGGTCGGGCAGGTGTCGGCAGGTATGATCAGCCTGTATCCGCCCGGCGTGCCTGCATTGCTGCCGGGGGAAGTCATTGATGCGGAATTCATTAAAAATATGCGTAAATGCAGAGATTTACAACTGAATCTGCAGGGAGCAGCCGATATAATAAATGAAAGAATAGACATTGTAATGTGTTAGATTATGTATTATACTGGACGGAGAGAATCCGGCAATAGACACGGAGCGGATCGCCGGCGCGCATGTTTTCGCCGCCGGCTGTCCGCTCACGACACAGCATTACACCAGGCGAGGACACAGTATGGGCAACCTTTTTTGTATCATGGGCAAAAGCGCTTCCGGCAAGGATACCCTTTACCGGCAGATTTTAGCGGACAGGACCCTTTCGCTCCGGCGCCTTGTTCCGTACACCACAAGGCCGATCCGCTTTGGCGAAACGGAAGGCGTGGAATATCATTTTGTGGACGAACAGAGACTGGCGGAGCTTCAAAAAGAAGGCAGGGTTATTGAGCTGAGGGCTTACCACACCATGCACGGCGTATGGAACTACTTTACCGTAAACGACGCGCAGATTGATTTAGACACCCAAAATTACCTCATGATTACCACATTGGACGCTTACGGCAAAATCAGGGAGTACTTCGGCGGTTCGTCCGTGTTCCCGGTGTATGTGGAAACGGAAGACGGCATCCGCCTGCAGCGCGCCCTGGATCGGGAACGGCTGCAGAAGGAGCCGAAGTATAAAGAGCTTTGCCGGAGGTTTTTGGCCGACGCGGAGGATTTTTCGGAAGAAAAGCTGAACGCGGCAGGAATCACGAAGCGTTTTGCCAATGACGGGTTAGAGGATGCCCGCAGAAGGATTACCGAATATATCCGGACAGTGACAGAAAGGGGCATATGAATGGATTTAAAAGTAAATGAAATGACACCGGCCGCTGCCGTAGATACTGCCGTAAAACCGCAGGCTGCGGAAGGCGATTTTAAGTTTACCCTGACAAGCGCCATTGACGAAGCCGGGCTTGCCGAGCGTTTGAACACGCTTTTGGACGAAATTACCAACCAGGGAGAGCGGATTGCGCAGCATATGGATATCCGAGATATGAAAAAATACCGCGGGCTGGTGAAGGATTTTCTGAATGAAGTGGTGAACCGTTCCCATAAATTTTCCCGGGAAAATTTTCTTGACCGCAGGGGCAGGCACCGGGTATATGGGATTATCCGCCTGGTGGACGAAAATCTGGACGAACTGGCGGGCGAGCTGGTGAAGGACGAAAAGGATCACCTCAGCATTTTGGGCAAAATCGGGGAGATCCAGGGATTACTGCTGGATATTTTTACATAAAGGGCAGCCGCGGCAAGGAGACGAAAGGAATATGACGAAAGATTTTTCAGGTATTATCGGGCACGAACGGATTATTGAATATTTTGGAAACGCCATTACGACGGATAAGGTTTCCCACGCCTATATTTTAAACGGGCCGGATTGCTCCGGCAAAATGATGCTGGCGGAGGCGTTTGCGGCAGCCTTACAGTGCGAAGCAGGCGGGGCAGCCCCCTGCGGGAGCTGTAAGTCATGCAGGCAGGCGGACGGGCGGAATCAGCCGGATATTATTTATGTAACGCATGAAAAGCCGAATACGCTTGGTGTGGACGATATCCGCACTCAGATAAACGACGATATTGTATTGAAGCCTTACCGCAGCAGGCGCAAGGTATATATTGTGGATGAAGCGGAAAAGATGAATGTGCAGGCGCAGAATGCCCTGCTTAAAACAATCGAGGAGCCGCCGTCTTATGCCGTGATTCTGCTTCTGACCGATAATGCGGACGGGTTTTTGCCTACGATTTTATCCAGATGCGTCCGATTGGATTTACAGGCCGTGGCGGACGGGAAGATCCGCAGGTTTTTGATGGAGGAGAAGGGGATTCCCAGCTACCAGGCGGATATCTGTGCCGCGTTTGCTCAGGGCAACGTCGGAAAGGCCGTCCGTCTGTCCTCTTCAGAGGATTTTAATGAGATAAAAAGCTCTGCTTTACAGCTTTTGAAGCGGATTAAGGATATCGATCTGTATGAAATGACGCAGGCGGTCAGACAGATTACCGAATACAAGCTGGAAATCAGCGATTATTTTGACCTTATGATGATCTGGTACCGGGACGTGCTTTTGTATAAAGCGACGGCAGACGTGAACCGCCTGGTGTTCCAGGAGGAGATTTACAGCATTAAAAAGGTGGCAAGCCACAGCTCATACGGGGGCATTGAGAAAATTTTAAAGGCGCTTGATACGGCGAAACGGCGTATGCGTGCAAATGTTAATTTTGAATTGCTGATGGACTTGCTGCTCATGACAATGAAGGAGAATTGACATGACAAATATAGTAGGAGTGCGGTTCCGCAATACCGGCAAAATTTATTACTTCGATCCGGGCAGATATCAGATTGAAACGGGCGATCATGTCATTGTGGAAACGGCGCGCGGCGTTGAAATGGGCACGGTGGTCTTAGGCCCGCGGTCCGTAGAGGATGAAACGGTAGTCAGACCGTTAAAAACGGTGATGCGCGTCGCGTCGGAAAATGATGAGCGCATTGTGCTGCGCAACCGCGAGAAGGAACAGGAGGCATTCCGGATTTGCCTGGAAAAGATTGCAAAGCACAGGCTGGAAATGAAGCTGGTTGAGGCGGAATACACGTTTGACAACAATAAGCTGCTGTTTTATTTTACGGCGGACGGCAGGATTGATTTCCGGGAGCTTGTAAAAGACCTTGCAGCGGTATTCCGCACCCGGATTGAGCTGCGCCAGATTGGCGTGCGGGACGAGACGAAGATTATGGGCGGTGTCGGGATCTGCGGGCGCGGCCTGTGCTGCCATACGTATCTGACCGAATTTATACCGGTTTCCATTAAGATGGCAAAGGAACAGAATCTTTCGCTGAATCCGGCGAAAATTTCCGGCGTCTGCGGAAGGCTGATGTGCTGCTTAAAGAACGAACAGGAAACCTATGAATACTTAAACAGCCGCCTGCCGGGCATAGGAGATACCGTGACGACGCCGGAGGGGCTTAAAGCTGTGGTGCAGAGCGTCAACGTACTGCGGCAGATTGTAAAAGTCATTGTGGAAATCGACGACGAAAAAGAGGCGCGGGAGTACAGGGTAAAGGAACTGAAATTCCGTCCGAGGCGCCGTAAGGACGTCAAGCTTTCTGCGGCAGAGCTAAAGGAGCTGGCTGCATTAGAGGACAATGGGGGAAAATCCAAAATTGACGATGTTAAATAATCTCAAACCACAGGAACGGCTGGATGAACTGCATCGGAACGGTTACGTGATCATCCAGAACCCCGACAAATTCTGCTTTGGGATGGACGCCGTGCTTCTCTCCGGATTCACACGGGTCAAAAAGGGCGAATGCGCCCTGGATCTTGGTACGGGAACCGGCATTATCCCGATTCTGCTGGAGGCAAAGACCGAAGGAGAACATTTTACCGGGCTTGAAATCCAGGAGGAAAGCGCCGATATGGCGGCAAGGAGCGTGGCGTTCAACCGCCTGGAGGAGAAGATTTCAATTGTAACCGGCGATATCAAAGATGCTTCCGGCTTGTTTGGGGCATCTTCTTTTGATGTGATTACGACAAATCCGCCGTATATGATAGGCTCCCACGGGCTGACCTGCGCAAACCGCGCAAAAGCGGTGGCGCGGCATGAGCTGCTGTGTACGTTAGACGACGTGCTGGGGGAATCGGCAAAGCTGCTGCGGCCCGGCGGCAGGTTTTATATGGTGCACCGCCCGTTTCGCCTGACCGAAATTATGTGCAAAATGGTGCGGTATGGCATAGAACCCAAACGGATGCGGCTGGTTTATCCGTTTTGCGACAAAGAACCGAACATGGTGCTGTTAGAGGGGCTAAAGGGCGGAAAGTCCAGGCTGGCTGTGGAACAGCCGCTGGTGGTGTATCAAAAACCGGGCGTTTATACAGAGGAAATAGTGGATATTTACGGGTATTGACGGAAGGAGGAGCCATGGCAGGAAGGCTGTATTTGTGTGCGACGCCGATTGGGAATCTGGAGGATATTACGCTGCGAGTGCTGCGGGTTTTAAAAGAGGTGGATTTGATTGCCGCGGAGGATACCCGCAATTCCGTCCGGCTGCTGAACCATTTCGGGATCCGTACGCCGCTGACGAGCTACCACGAGCACAATAAAATCGAAAAGGCGCACCGGCTGGCGGAGCAGATGCTTGCCGGACGGGATATTGCGCTGATTACGGATGCGGGCACACCGGGGGTTTCCGACCCGGGCGAGGAACTGGTGCGGATTTGCTGTGAGGCGGGCATTGCAGTGACCTCCTTACCGGGAGCGGCGGCCTGTATAACGGCGCTTACGGTTTCGGGGCAGCGGACCAGGCGGTTCGCATTTGAAGCGTTTTTGCCGCGGGACAGGAAGGAACGGACAGAGGTGCTGCAGGAAATGGCGCAGGAGACCCGGACGCTTGTGGTGTATGAAGCGCCGCACCGCCTTTTAAAAACATTACAGGAGCTGTATGAGGTTTTGGGCGAGCGGAAGATTTCGGTCTGCCGGGAGCTGACGAAGAAATTCGAGGAAGTAAAACGGCTGACGCTTAAGGAAGCGGTGACATTTTACGGGGAGCATGAAGCAAAAGGGGAATTTGTGCTTGTGATTGAAGGCAAAAGCCGCGAAGCAGTGCGCCGGGAGGCAGAAAAATCGTGGGAGAATGTGCCGCTTGCCGAACATATGGCACTGTATGAGAAAGAAGGGATGGCAAGGAAAGAGGCCATGAAAAAAGTAGCGAAGGATCGGGGGATTTCCAGGAGAGAGGTGTATCAGAGCCTGCTGCAGGACGGCGTCTGAACCCGCCCGGACTGCGCCGTTTATGGCGCATTCGGGCTGGGATCAGCCGGTTCGGGCGGATTATTCGTGTGTACTGTAAAAATCGGCCAGATATTTTTTTAAAACCGG
>CAMSEJ010000103.1 GCA_947057405.1 uncultured Roseburia sp. | reverse complement strand
CCACACTCTTTCCCTACACGACGCTCTTCCGATCTCGTTCCAAATCCTCCAGCAGCACAGCGTAGCGCTTGTCACAAAAGATGCTGTTTCCAAGAATGCGATCCATTTTACCATACCCCCTGCGTTCTCTTTTTCCCGAATCCGGGATGCGTCCGCGCCCGGGCGGTCCGGGCACGCGTGTGAGTGGAGACAACCACCCTCTTTCCATAAATTATAGTCAGTTAAAATGCAGAATATTCAAATTGAGGTTATATTTCTCAAAAAAAAGTATATGGTGTAACACAGGAGGTGCTGTATATGGATATGAAAATGAGTATGCTCGCAATGGCAGGAATCTGCGTAATTGTACTGGCAATCGGATTTTTACGCCGGAAGGCCGAAATTGTCTTAAATTTTATGGTACGCACGGTTTTGGGCGTTATGGCAATTTGTTTTTTTAATATGCTGCTTGCAGGCGCCAGGATACCCGGGGCGGTGGGGTTAAACCCAATCAGCATTTTGACGGTTGGGAGCCTTGGCACTGGCGGAGTTGCGCTGCTTTACGGGATTATGTTTTATAATATGTTGTGAAAAATGCACAAAATCAGAAAAATATTCAAAAAACTATGGACAAATTCGACAGCAGGAGGTATAATTCCAATCTATAAAATAAAGAATGAGGTGGTGGATTGGAAGTATAAAAGTTACCCTGCTGTTCTGCTTTTTGGTTACGGCAGCGATGCAGGATGTTTTGGCCGGAAGAGTGGCGAACCGGCTGATTGCCTCAGGCCTGGTTACCGGGCTGGTGTTTCAGGTAACGGAGCACGGAGTCTACGGCATTTATTATTTTCTTGGGAACATATCCGTTCCCGTAGTTCTGTTTTATCTTTTATTTCAGATGCGTGCCCTTGGGGCAGGCGATATCAAATTATTTTCCATGACAGGCGGAATACTTACAATCGGGGAGCTGTGCGGATGCATGGTGTATACGTTTCTGGCAGCAGGTCTTGCGGCGGCGTTGCTTCTGGCATTTGACCGGGACAGGCGGCAAAGGCTTCAAAAGGGAGTACGGTATCTGGCAGGTATTGTCCGTACCGGAAAGATCACCCCTTACCGAAAAGAACAGAAGCCCGGGCAGCAGCGTTTTGCATTTGCCGTGTTTGTTCTGTTCGGCGCTTATGCCGCGCTTTCGTTCCCGATTGTGTGGTAGCCGTCCAAAAAGAGACGGAGGGAGAAATTGGTACAGTTAAAAATTGCATTTTTAGACGAGGAAGAAGCGTATTTGGAGCAGTTAAAGGGGTATTTGATCCGGAAAAAGGAGAAATTTTTTCTGATTCGGACCTATACCTGTACGGAATGCTTTTTAGAGAGCCGGGAACGGGAAGGGTTTGACGCGGTTGTTATGACGACCGGGTTCTGGGATGCCGTAAAGGATTTCGTGGGACCTGCGAAACGGGTGCTGTTTTGCGAAGGCGTCGAAAAAGCGCCGCAGGACGGGTGCTTTTATGTCCGAAAGTATCAGTCGGCGGAGAAGCTGTTCTGTCAGATTTCGGCAATGCTCTGGCAGGAGGAGGAAGAGGAGCTGCGGTATTTCCCGCAGGAGTCGGCCAGAATGGTAGGGGTTTATTCTCCGGTGCACCATGAGGACCAGATGCTGTTCAGTATGACGATGGCGCAGATTTTGGGCGAAACGCAAAAGGTGCTGTATGTGAATTTGATGGATCACAGCGGATTTTACGGGCTCACAAAATCGGAGACGGATGAGGATATCGGAGATCTGGTTTACGGTATGATGCAGAGCGGGCACGATTTTGCGGCAGGGCTGCACCGCGTGCGGCAGAGTTACCGGAATTTTGACTATATTCCGCCCGCGGTCAATCCGGAGCATCTGGCGGAGATTTCCAAGCCGCTGTATGAAAAGCTGCTGGCGGCGCTGAAAGGGCGCAGCGGGTACGAGGTGGTTCTGGTGGATTTCGGTACGGTTTTTCTGGGGTTTGCGGAGATGATGCCCCTGTTTGAATGCTTTTACTGCCTGGGAAAGGAAGGTACTGTAAACCGGTTTCGGACCGAAGAATTTCTTTCCTATCTGGGCAAGGAGGGCGACGATACCATGGCGCATATGAACCGTCTGCTGCTGCCGGGCCGGACGGCGGGCGCCGGGGAAGCAAATCCGCTGGATAACAGCCTGTACGGCGGAATTGGCGATTATATCCGCAATGATTTGTATGGAGGAGCAGGGATTGGGTATGGGCAATAAAGAAGGATACCTTATGCTAAAGGAGGCCGTGCTGCGAACCTTAGACAACAGCCGCGAGCTGTCGGACGGGGAGCTGATGGAGTGTATCGAAGCGGAGCTTTCCCGGCGGGATAAGGAGCTGCTGCTGTCGTTTGGGCAGCGCAGGCAGTATGCAAAGGCACTGTTTGCGTCATTCCGTAAATTCGGGGTGATCCAGGAGCTGGTTGAGGATGACGAGGTGACGGAAATTTCGGTAAACGGCACGTCACGGATTTTTTATGAAAAGGGCGGGGAGCTGAAACGGTTTCCGGGAAGCTTTGCCGGGGAAGAGGAGCTGTCGGATTTCATTCAGTCGGTCTGTGCGGGCGGCAACCGGATGGTCAACGAAGCGTCCCCGATTGCAGATACCAGGCTGTCGGACGGAAGCCGCGTCAACATTGTCTTATACCCGGTTGCGTTAGACGGCGCCGCTGTATCCATCCGGAAATTTCCCAGAGAACCGATGCGCATGGAAACGCTTTTGGCATACGGATCGCTTTCGGCGGAAATCGCCGCGTTCTTAGCAAAATCGGTCGCGGCGGGCTATAACATTTTCGTGTCCGGCGGCACGGGCAGCGGCAAAACATCATTTCTGAATGCACTTTCACAGTTTATCCCAAAGAATGAGCGTGTAATTACAATTGAAGATTCGGCGGAGCTGATGCTGAACGGCATTGACAATCTGGTGCGCTTAGAAACACGGACGGCAGGGTTTGAAGGCGTTGCCCCGGTTACGGTACGGGATTTGATTCGCACGGCGCTTCGGATGCGGCCGGATCGCATCATCGTCGGAGAATGCAGGGGCGCGGAGGCGCTGGATCTTCTCAGTGCGAATAACACCGGGCATTCCGGGAGCATGGGAACCGGGCATGCAAACAGTACGCGGGATATGGTATCCCGTCTGGAAACAATGGTACTGATGGGAGCGGAGCTGCCGGTATCCGCGATACGCGGACAGATTGTATCCGGGATCGATCTGTTTGTCCACCTGGGCAGAATCCGGGACCGAAGCCGAAAGGTACTTGAAATTGCGGAACTGGACGGGTTAAAAGACGGGGAGATCCGGTTAAACGTATTGTACCGGTTTGCAGAAACCGGAGAACGGGAAGGAAAGGTGGAGGGCAGATGGGACAGGCTTGGTGCGCTGCGGCACACAGAAAAATGGGAGGCGGCGGGAATTGGAAGGCAAAGCAGCTGCTGATACAGGCAGCGGCTGCAATTCTTGCGGCAGGCCTTGCCGCCGTGCTGTTTTACAATTCGCCCTGGGGGCTGTTCTGGCTGCCTGTGACGTATCTTCTGGCATCCGCATATCTGGGGGACAGAAGAAAAAAACAGCGGCTTGCGCGGCTGAACCTGGAATTTAAGGATTATCTGTATGCCGTAAACGCCTTGCTCCTGGCAGGATATTCGGCGGAACGCGCGTTTTTGGGCGGTCTTTCCGACATCCGGCAGCTTTACGGGGAGAACGGGATTTTGGCGGTACAGCTTTGCACGATGGAAGCGCGTTTAAAGGTGCAGGAGCCGATGGAGCAGATTTTAAAGGATTTTGCACGGGACAGCGGCAGCGAAGACGTCAGGAGCTTCGTAGAAATATTTTGCTATGCAAAACGGGGCGGCGGGGATTTTGCGCATATTATCTCTACGTCTGTGGGCAGGATTTGCGACAAAATGGAGGTCTTGGAGGAGATCCGGACGGTAATGGCGGAAAAGGCGCTGGAGCAAAAGGTAATGTGTACAGTGCCGCTTGGTATTCTGCTGTTTTTTCGGGTGACGTCGCCGGAATTTATCGGCAGGCTGTACGGAAACCTGTTTGGGGTTTTGGTGATGACGGCGGCATTGGTTTTGTACGGGGCGGCATTTTTCCTGGGAATAAAATTAACGGAAATCGAGGTGTAGAAATGATTTTATGTGCGGTGGTTTGCCTGGTGTCGGGCGCGGTGCTGGCTGCAGGCAGAAAAAAAGAGAGTTGGCATGGCATAAGGAGTCCGTGCTTGGTATGGTTTTTGTTCGGGCTGCTGGGACTGTGCTGCGGCATGGCGGATGCGGGCGGCGCGGACGGAACATCTGCGGAAACGGTAAAACGAAAGCCGCCGGGAGAAGGCGACCTGGAAACGGAAGCGTATGTATATCTGGCGGAAGAGGATACGGAGTATGTGGTCACATTGTCAATACCGGAGCAGAAGTATACGCATTCTAAAGAACGGGAGCTGCTTGCGGCTGCGGTCACGGAAATGGAACAGACCTTCTGCGGCGGCAATACGTCGCTTTACGAAATCACCCAAAATCCGGACGTGCGGGAAAGCTACCAGGACGGGGCGGTAACGGCGGAGTGGACGTTCTCGGAACGAACGCTTATTTCCGGGGAAGGCGAGCTGGATTTGGCTGCGGTGAAACGGCAGGTAAAAAAAGCAAAGAGGGTCGAAGCGTCGGTGGTGTTTTCCTGCGGGGAAAGCAGGCGGGAGCATCGGTTTGCGTTTTTTCTTGTACCGGGGAAGATAAGCCGCCGGGAAGCGGTGCAGCTTGCGGTGGAGGAGCGGATTGCGGCGCAGGACAGGACAAACGGCGTGGTTGCGCTGCCAAAATCCGTGGACGGGCAGACGCTGGTATGGCGCGCTCCGCCGCCCGTAAAGCCGGAGGAGCTTCTGGGGTTTGGCGCGCTTGCGGCTGTGGCCGTCTGGTATGCCGCGAAAGAAAAGCGGAAACAGGAACAGGAACGGCGCAGGAGGGATTTGTTTTTGTCTTACCCGGAATTTGTCAGCAAGCTGTCTCTGCTGCTTGGCGCGGGAATGGGGATTGGCGGAGCGCTGCGGAAAATGGATCGGATGTATGCCGCTAAACGGGCGCAGGGCGGGAAAAAAGAGGAAGTGTATGAAGCGCTGCGCCGCATGGTCTGTGAAATGGAGAACGGCATGGGGGAATTCCGGGCATACCGGGCATTTTCCGAAGACTGCGATTTACAGCCGTACCGCAAGCTGGCATCACTGCTGGTTTCCGGGCAGAAAGCGGGCAACCGCAGGCTGCTTGCGCAGCTGAATGAAGAAGCGGACCGTGTTTTTGCGGAGCGTAAAAACGCGGCAAGGCGGCTGGGCGAGGAGGCAGGCACGAAGCTGCTTCTGCCGATGATGATGATGCTTGTCGTTGTAATGGGGATTGTCATTATCCCGGCATTTTTATCTATTTACGGAATTTAGAAACAAGAACAGGAGGATATAAAGATGAGGACATGGAATGAATTTTTGACGGAAGAGGACGCAAGCGGCGTAGTCGAAATTATTTTGATACTGGTGGTATTGATTGGAGCGGTTGTAATTTTCCGCAGGCAGCTGCAGGCTTTGGTCGGGGATTTGATGGATTCCGTATCGAAAAAAGCCAAAGCGGTGGAATAAACGGATGGGGAGAACGGAGGCGTCCGTTACCGCGCCGCTTTGCCTGGCGCTTGCGATCTCGGCCGTTTTGCTTCTGGCGCTTTTGGAAGCGGCAAGGTATGACGGGCTGCGTGCGGATGCGAAAGAATGGGCGAATAGTACGGTGGAATCCCTGTTTGCCGGGTATCAGCCGGTGCTGTTTGATAAATACCGGTTGTTTTTGCTGGACGGGGGATTTGGAACAGGAGTCTGTGATCGGGCGCGCATACAAGACGAGATGGAGGCGCTCGGTGCAGAAAACTGCCTGCCGCAGTCCGGGGCGTCCGGAGTGAATTTTTACCGGCTGTGGCCGGACGGGGCAGAGATTGACGGTTACCGTCTGGTAACGGACGAGGGCGGAGCGGTATTTATCATGCAGGCGGCTGCTGCGATGAAACAAGAGATGGGACAACGGGCAGCCGGGGCGATTAAAAACCGGATTGAGAACATGGATCAAAAATCACAGGAGGGCGGAAATCCGGAGGATTCCATTAAGGGTGCACAGGAGGCGCTAAAGGGCATGGCAGCCAAGCAGGAAGCAGAGGCGGCAGCCGGAGCGGAACCGGGCGGGCAGACGAAGGAAGCGGGGGCAGAGCAGCCGCTGCAGGAAGACCCGTTGGAAATGCTCAAAAAACTGCGTAAACAGGGTATCCTCACACTGGTGCTTCCAAAGGGGAAAACGCTCTCCGCAAAAGAGATTTGTGTGGATAACTGCCTGCTCAACCGGAAGCTTGCCAAAGGCAGCTATAAACAGGCAGACAGCCCCGGCTGGTATGAACGGATTCTGATGCAGGAGTGGATGAAGCCTTTTGCGGGAAATGCAGTGAATCCCGAGGAAGACGGCGCGCTTTCCTACGGCATGGAATACCTGATTTGCGGCAGGGGCAGCGACGCGGAAAATTTAAAGAGCGTGATAAAAAAGCTGCTTTTGCTGCGGGAGGGTTTAAATTTTCTGTATTTGCAGCAGGATGCGGCAAAGCAGGCGCAGGCTCTCTCGGCAGCGACTGCAATCGCGGGAGCTTCCGTAAATCCGGCGGTGATCCACGCCGTAAAAGAGGGCATTTTAGCGGCGTGGGCATATGCGGAAAGCCTCTGCGACGCGAAGGCGCTTTTATCCGGGGGAAAGATTCCGCTTATGAAGAACGCTGCCTGCTGGCAGACGCAGCTTGCCAATCTGGGGAATGCGGTATCGGGGGATTACAAGGGCGAGGCAGACGGGATATCTTATGAACAGTATCTGGATACCATGCTGTATTTAAAACCCGCAAAACAGGCGGCATACCGCAGCCTGGATCTGATGGAGCTGTATTTGCGGAGGATAAAAGGGTATGAAGCGTGCCAAATGGACGCTATGCTCGTCGGAATCAGGGCAAAGTCCGGGTACCGCGCGGATACGCTGTTTGCGGGGATCCCTGGTGCGGGACGGACAGATGGATATCGGTTTTTGGAGGAGTCAGAATATGTATACGGGGAATAAACGGCAGGCCGGGGCGGATACGGGTACAGGGAGGTGCCTCTATGTATAACAAACAAAATTCCCTGCCTGTAGGAGATTGGACGTTAGAGCAAAAACGCACAGAGGCACCGCCCTGTACCCGCATGGATGGTTCTTATATGGCGGAGTTTGCGGCGGCGCTTCCGTTTTATGCCGGATTTATGGCGCTGCTTTTGTTCTTTTTTCAGGCGCTTACCGTGCAGCAGGAGGTAGGCAGCGCGCTGCTTGGCGCAGGCCGGGAGCTGTCTGTGCTTGCCTGCGCGTCCGAACGCGGCAGTGATGCGGCTCTGTCGATTGCGGCGCAGGCACTCGTACAAAAGAACCTGAAAAAAAGCGGTGCGGCGGAACGGTTTATCCGCCGCGGCAGACGGGGGATTTCCCTTATGCGGTCTGATTTTTCGGGCAGCTTCATCCGTCTGCAGGCGGATTACGAGATTCGCTTTCCGCTTGCCCTGTTCGGGGCGCAAGGAATCGACATTACGCAGAACGTTGTCTGTCGAAAATGGATCGGAAGGGCAGCGCAGGATAGCGCGGACGAAGAAATTGTGTACATAACTCCGGCAGGAACGGTGTATCATAAGAACCGGGGCTGCAGCTATATCAGCCCCTCCGTAAAATCCGCCGGAAAGAGCGGTATCGGGACGCTGCGCAATGAAAACGGGGGAATCTATTACCCGTGTAAACGGTGTATCAAACAGGCAGGCAAAGCACCGGGTGTTGTCTATTATACAAAATACGGAGACAGATACCATGGCAAAAAAGACTGCAGCGGGTTAAAGCGAACGGTATATGCCGTCCGCCGAAACCGGGCCGGCGGCAGGAGCGCCTGCAGTAAATGCGGAAAGGGGTAGTATATGATACAGTCATATGTATTACTTGGGACATTGGGTGTCCACAGCCTTGAGGATCTGAGGGACAGAAAGATTACGGTAACGGTAACAGATCGGAAGAGCACACGTCTGAACTCCAGTCACATGGCATGATCT
>CAMSEJ010000102.1 GCA_947057405.1 uncultured Roseburia sp. | reverse complement strand
AACCCGGCCCCCCTGAAGAATAAAGAAATACTCGAAACTATTGGCACCGATACCACTCCGTGTAAACCCGGTTCAGTGTAAACGACATAATCGCTAAAATATTTGCCCGAAGCGTCGCGTCCGGCCAGGTCGCATAGATTTCGCTGGAGGCCACATTTTTCACATAATCCTTGTACGTCACGTAGTAATCCCGCGCCGTACTGTCCGAAGGCGCACCGTCATGAACTACGACATATTCCGGAACGACCACGCGGCTTAACACAATTTCCCCGCTCTCTTCTAACGGCTTAATCTCATCCTCCGGAATTTTGGGCGGAAAATTCCCGAATAAGGTATTTGCCGGGATCACAATATGATCCACCGGATTAATATCCGATTCCTGCGGCACCAAGCGCACCCGCTGAACTGCCGTTTCGCCGGGCAGCACCTGTATGCCGGACACATTTACGGGAATGAAGCCTTCCGCCGTCACCTGGATGGTATATTCCGCATACGGCTGCTGTTCGGAGGGCGCCATGCTGTATTCAAGCGGCGGCGTCCGCAGTCCGACCTGCGCCGTCTGCCCGGAAGAATTGGTTTCCACCTGTTCAATCTGCCGATCCGGATCTCCGGTAAAAGAAATGGATATTTTGGCGTTTTCAATCGGAAGCCTGCCGGAAGGCGTTTCCACGTTGACCTGCAGGCTCCCTTCGTCTACTGTGTCGTTCTGCAGATACCTGATATTTTGTTTGGACATAAAATCCCTCGTATTGCTTTTGGTTACAGTATATGCAGGATCCTGCGTGCCGGTGCGCGTTATTTAGGAATTGCCAAAACGGGGCCGTGCCGGCAGGCATCCTACAGGCTTTTATACGCCCCGGCCTCATCCGCGAACGCCGCCTGCCTCTGCCGCACAAGGCACTGTTTCAGCTTCTTTTCATCCTCCAGAACCTCTCTTACCGCGTCAAACATCCGTTTTGCATCCTTTGCTTCATAAATATGCGCATCCGCCACAAAATCCGCATTGTGCAGCGTTTCCCGGAATGCGAAAATAAGCTGGTTGTGTAAAAATGCCCGGCGGACGGCAGAAACAATCTCCGCTTCATAATTGATGTCAAAATAATAATCGCACTCTAAAAACAGTTCGGCGAGCCGGTCCGTTTTCACATTCGGATACAGGCTGACATTCTCATACTCCTCCATTGCCAGCAGCTTCGGTGACATTTCCGTCAGCGCCGCACTGAACACATGCATTTGGGGCAATGCTTCCACAAGCTCCCTGCACTGTTCCATATGGTCGGAATTGGTGCAGATCAGCGCCTTCGGGCAATGCCCGTTTTCTTTCTGAAACGGATAGAGAAAGCCCAGCTTATGCACCATGTCCGCCCGCGCGCCCAGCGCAAGCAGCCTGTCATACGCATGCCTTTTCTGCACCATAATCTGCCCGGTACGGGCAGCGCCGCCGTTTAAAATCACCTGCATATTGCCCGGAATTTCCCCGCCGACCGGCTCCTGCCAAAACAGCACGTCCCGTTTGGCCGGGGCGCCAAGCCGCTGCGACACAAAAAACGGCGTTGAGAGGGAATTAAAAAAAATCCGGCTCTGCTTAAGTCCTGCCTTTACAAAAAAGTGCAGGACAAAATCGACTTTTGTCCGAAAAATCCTGACCGCCCCTTCGTCATTTAAAATAAGATCGCCCGTCACATAATTTTCCACAATCACTTCCCGCCCGTCGGCGCCAAAATACGTTTTATTAAACCGCTTCCCCTCTGCGTTAAAAACCGTCCTGGCAAACAGCGCCCCATAGCGGTTATAATGGTCGCTCGAACGCACCGTGCCTTTTTCGTCGCACCAGTCCACTACCTTCACCAGCCGCCTGTGAAGCGGCTCGGCATAAAAAATCCTGCCCCGCTCCCGGTACAGATCGTGTACCTTCCCGCTGTTGTTCGTGCCGCTTACCGCCCAGTAATCCGGCACCGTAATTTCGTTAAAATACTTTGGCCGTCCAGGACCTGCCTTTTTAAAATCCCCTAGGAAAAACCCGTACACCGACATCACGTCATCCGGCAAAAACCCGTTATCCTCAATGACTGCAACAGCCGAATCGTATCCTGCCGTCCGAAACGACATATGCAGATCCCTGCTTTCCGTGGAATAATTGTCAAGCAGCAGTATTATCTCGTCTGATTGAGCGTTTCTTTCCATTTATTCTCCACCTCCCCTGTCAGATATGCGTGAGCCTTCTCATACGAATGCCAGCGGAACCCTGCCAGATCCGCGTCCGTAAACAGATGGACGATGCACTCCGTAAGCTTTTCGATGCGCTCCTTCTTCTCCATCTTATCGTGCACCGCAATCTTGTACCCGTTCTTTCCCGCGTCCACAAACGTCTGGTTGCCGTAACGCACGTCAAATCCGATAATCGGCAGGCCGGAGCCGATGGCTTCCATCAGGGTCAGCCCGAATCCTTCGCTGGTAGACCCGGAAATATACGCCTCGTATTTCCGGTACACCTCGTCCAGCTTCTGCTGCCCGCACAGCCGGATATAGCCTTCCGCCGAATGCTTTCTGATCAGCTCACTCAGCTTAAACTCCTCCGCCCCCTTCCCGTAGATATCCAGCGTCACATCCGGCACCTTCTCTCTTGCCGCCACGACCGCCTCCACAATCCAGTCCACATGCTTTTCGCCGGCCAGCCGCGACGCGGTAATCAGCGAATGCTTTTTCCGCGGCTCCTTCGATACCTTAAGCCCGTCTAAGCTGCCGACCGGAATCGTCACGATCCTGGGCGAAATCCCCTTATACTGCCGGAACTGCTCCGCAAGCAGACGGCTCTGCGCATCCGTGGCACAGACATAAAAGCTGATACGCCGGTGCTGGGAAAACGCATATTCGTAAAAGTTGTTCCAGAGAATATAATCCTGATCCGTACTGCCTTCGCTGAAGTGATCGGCATGGATTACAATGCCGATCCGCGCCCGTCCGGCATTCTGCATAATCGCCTGTCCGATTCCCGTCGTCCGGTCAATGATTACAACGTCCTGTTCCGTTAACTGCAGGCGCGATACCAGATACCCGACCAGCTCCTCCTTTGAACAAAGCAGACGATCCGGAAACTGATACATTACCGCGTCGCGATCCGTAATCTCCTCATACGCAACCGTCCCGTCCTCGTTAAAAAACCTGCGCTGGTACAGATGCGCCTTCCCGTCCAGCGGCGCATAATACTCCGAATAAATCCGGCAGTAGGTAAAATAATCCTTACGGATCAGACAGCCGTTCGACACCATCTCGACCCGGTGGACGCGATCGCTTTCGCTGTCCGTCAGATAGACGGTGTAAAAATTGTTGCTTCCGGAAAAAATATATCTGGCCGTATTCCCGTCCCGTTTAAAGGTAAATTCCCTGCCCCCGAACGATTCCTCAAGCCGGCTTAACGTATAAGTAACCGGAGAAATCTTACAGTCCGTAAAAAAAGTATACAGCCATATAATTTCCGAATCCAGAAAACCGATATTTTCTGTCATATGTTCAATATTGTCCCGGGGGAACATATCCGTAAATACAAATCTGGCATCTATGCCCGCGCCGCGCAGCACCTTCGCACGGTACGCCTGCGCGTATTCCACGCCGCTACTTGCCCATCCGATGCCGAGGTTAAAATTGTAGACCATTTTTTGCCTCCTTTCTGGCATATTAACCTGTTACTTTCTGTAAATCAGAAGCCTTCTGTAAGCCTTTGCATCTTCCGTCATCGCTTCCCTGCGCTGCAGGGTCAAATGCCGTTCCAGCAGCTCCGCGTCTGCCATGCAGCTCTTCAAATCGAATATCATCCGTTTTGTATCCTCTTTGGGATAACAATGTGCATTTGCCACATAATCCCTGTTATGTACGGTTTCCCGAAATGCTACAATCAGATGATTATGCAAAAATGCCGCTTCCACCGCAGACCCCATCTCTTTCCAGTGGTTGATATCCAGATAATAATCACAAAGCTCAAAAAGCCCGTTTAACGCTTCTTCTCTTATATTAGGATACACATTTCCGTTTTCATACTTCCCCAGCCCAAGCAGAGTCGGGGACATTTCTGTCAGCGCCGCAATATGAAACTGCATCTGCGGCAGCGCTTCGATGAGTTCACGGCATTGCTCTATCTGATCGGTTCTCGTACAGATAAGGGCATTGGATTTATGCCCGTTCTCTTTTTTAAAACGATAGATAAATCCCAGCTTGCGTATCTTATCCTCCCCTGCACCCAGTGCAAGCAGTTTCTCATACACGCTTTTTCTCTGAACCAGAATCCCGGCCGTATGCACCGCTTCTCCGTTTAAAATCATCTGCATATTGGCAGGAATTTCACTGCCCGCCTGCTCCTGCCAGACCAGAATATCTCCCTTCGCCTTCGTACGGCGCCGGTTGGAAATAAAAAACGGCACAGAAAGAGAATTGTAAAAGACCCTGCTTTCCCCAAAGCCTGCCCGTTCCAGAAAATAAAGAGTAAATGCCATCTTGGTACGGAAAATTTTTACCAGTTCCCCATCGTTTAACAGAATATCCCCCGTCACATAATTTTCCACAACGATTTCCCGGCCGGCCGGCGAAATCCACGTCTTATAAATGGGCGTTCCCTTCCCATTATACATCGTCCTGGCATAAATCGCGCCATAGCGGTTATAGTGATCCCGCAGGCGTACTACGCCATCCCTGCCGTACCAGTCCACGGCCTCTACCAGAAGCTTTGATGCCGGCTTCCGGTAATGGATCCTCCCTTTTTCTTCGTGCAGGTAATACAGCGAGCCATACTCCCCGTCTCCTGCACAGATTCCCCAAAGCTTAGGTACAACTACTTCATTAAAAAACACGGGCTTGCCGGGGATACCGTCCGCACTTTTAAAATCCCCCTGGAAAAAGCCATATACGGAACGCAGCCCGTCGGGCAAAAAGCCGTCTTCTTCCATCACAAAGGCCGGGCAGTCACACCCTGCCCGCGCAAAAGAATCCCGCAAAAGCAATCCGTCCGGCGTAATTCGTTCAAACAGCAATACTATACCGGTTTCCCCAGTATGCCTTCCCATTTTTTCTCCACCTCCTCCGTAAGATACGACTGTGCCATTTCATAAGAATGCCGCCGGAATGCGTCCAGGTCTGCTTCTGTAAACAAACGCACAATCCCCTCTGTCAGTTTGGGCACATTGTTCCACGGTACCTTATACCCGTTTTTCCCGTCCTCAATAAAAACCTGTACGCCGTAAGGCGCATCAAAACCTACAAGCGGAAGCCCTGATCCGATTGCTTCAAGTAAGGTAACGCCAAATGTTTCTGAATAAGATGCCGTTATATATGCTTCGTAGTTCTGATAAATGTCATCCAGCTTCTGATGTCCGCACAAACGTACATAACTGCCGCATTGCAGCCTTTCTATCTGTTCCCTCAGCTTTTGTTCTTCGCTCCCGCTGCCATAGATATCTAACGTAAGATCCGGTATCTGTTCCCTTGCCGCCACTACAGCATCAATCACATATTCGATTTGTTTCTCCCGGGCAAGACGCGACGCTGTGATAAGAGAATGCTTTTTCCTCGGAATATCCGGAATCCTCAGCCTGTCCAATCCCATGACAGGAATTGCCAGCACAGCAGGAGAAATCCCTTTATATTTTTTAAACTGCTCCCGCAAAAGACTGCTCTGCGCTTCCGTAGAAGCAATAAAAAAATCGATCTGCTCCGGATGTGAAAATGCGTACTCATAAAACCGGTACCAGCAAACATGCTCCTCGTCGCTTCGGATATAATGATCCGAATGGATAATAAAGCCCACCCTCGCCGGGGCGGCATTCTGTATGATCGCTTCCCGGTCAATCATTCCCGGTTCCCCGTCAATCAACACAACATCCTGCCTGGTCAAATGCAGGCAAGACATCAGATATCCTACCAGTTCTTCCCTGGAGTAAAGGATCCTGTCCGGAAATTTATATAAAACCGTATCGCCGTCTAAAATTTCCTCATACGCAATGCTGCCGTCTTCGTTAAAAAATCGTCTCTGGTACAAATATGCCTGCCCGTCCGCCGGGGCATAATACTCCGAATAGATCCGGCAGTAAGTATAATAATCTTTCCGAATCAGACAGCCATGGGAAATCATTTCAACCCGATGGACGCGGTCCTTTTCTGCGTTTTCCAGATATACATTGTAATAACTTTCTGTTTCGGGAAAACGGTAGGTAACAACCTCTCCCCTTCGGGAATATACATCATAACGTTCACTGAAGGTACGCTCCAGCTGCTCCAGGGTATATGTCACAGGAGAGATCTTACAATCCGTAAAGAAACCGTAAAGCCATATGACCTCCGAATCATAAAAACCCAATGATTCCGTTTCATGCTGTATATTATCGTTTGGAAAAGTCGTAGCAAAAACAAATCTGGCATCCATGCCAAGACGGCGGAAGAGCTTTGCCCGATACGCCTGTCCGGTTTCTACGCCGCCCTTTAGCCAATAGTAAAAATGATGAAAGCTGTAAATCATTTTCTTTCCTCCAAATCCCCTTACGGGAATACGATATGCATCTTAAACTCCTCATCCACATACACATTGCTCAGCAGTATATTCCTCATTGCATTCGTCAGAATCATGTTCTCCATTTTGCAAAACGACTCATACGCTTCCTTGTGATATTCAAATACCAGGTTCCGCTGTGCCGAAGCCCTGCCGGATACGGCCGACTGCAGCTGCTGTAAATAATCCACCTGCTCCACCCACGCCGTATCAATTGCATTTAATATGGCAACGCGTACAAATTCGTTCCTGTTCGCCCGGCCCTCCAAACGCCTTTCCTGTTCTTTTAACCCCTTCTCCACTTTTTTCAGCAGATATGCTTCCACGGCAGCGCGATCCGAACAGGAAAGCCCTGACGCGCCTGCGTCCAGGCGATAGGAAATATGATCCAGCAAATACCGGTTCAGCGCACGCCGGTCCGTCTGCCCCGCCCCGTTTAGAAACTCCCTGATATTTATCTTTGCTATCTTAAGCAGCTGTTCTGTCGGAATCACTCCGCCGTCCAGCAGGCGATCCCTGGTAGCATAGATCAGCTTCCTCTGCCGCTGCAGCACCTGATCGTATCCTACGGCCCGCTTGCGCGACATCACAGCCAGTTCCTCTCCCAAAGCCTGCGCTTTGTTGACAATTTTTTTGAGCCTGCGCCTGCCGATGCGCTTTTTTCCCTCAATATACCGCTCCAAATCCTTCGGCCCGTTTTCTGCGACGACCCCGTCCTCAATGGAGACAAAAAAACGGCTCGTCCCCGCATCTCCCTGCCTGCCGGCCCGTCCTCTTGCCTGGCGCTCCTGCCGGACATTTACCATTCGTCCGATTCCGATTACCGCAAGCCCGCCCAACTCCTTTACGCCTTCCCCAAGCCGGATGTCCGTCCCGCGGCCGGCCATAGAAGTCGCGACCGTCACCGCCTTCTTCTGCCCGGCTTCCCGGATCATATCCGCCTCCCAGAACGCGTTATTGGCGTTTAATACATTATGCGGGATTTTCTCTTCCATTAAAATGGCAGAAACCAGCTCCGTTTCCGCAATCGTAGAAACAACAATCAGCACCGGCCGGCCGGTCTTATGCTCCGTGAAAGCGGCTTCCATCGCCGCCTCAAACTGGCTTTCCGCATTCTTAAAATACAAATCCGGCAAATCCTTCCTCTGAACCGGGCGGTTGGGCGGAATCACCAGAACGTCCGTGCCGTATACCTCCCGCAGCTCGTCTGCCGCGTCCGCCATCGTACCGCTCATTCCGCCCATTTTATCAAACAGTAAAAACAGGTTCTGGTAAGTAATCGAAGCAACGGAACGGTTCTCCATCGTAAGTTTAAGCTTTTCCTTCGTTTCAAGCGCCTGGTGCTGCCCGCCCCGCAGCTTTACCCCCGGCATCAGACGGCCCGAACCGCCGTCTAAAAGCACAATCTCTCCCTGATTGGATACCATATACGCTTCCCCTTTTTCAAACAGCGCATGTGCCCGAAGCGCCAGCGTTACATGTCGGTTGATTTCAAAAAATTTCCTGCCGTAAAAATTCTCAATCTGAAAAAAAGCCTCCGCCCGCCTGACCCCTTCGTCGGTCAGCCATACCTTCTTCTCCTCCTTTTCGTAATCATAACTTCTCGGAATCTTCAGCCCTTATTTCATGGGGCTTTCAGACCTCTGTCTC
>CAMSEJ010000101.1 GCA_947057405.1 uncultured Roseburia sp. | reverse complement strand
GAATATGCAAAAATATGGAAAAATAAATGGAACCGCTCCTTCCGGCAATCAGCCCGAGGAACCAGCCGATAAAAAAGGCGTAGATTCCCTGGATCAGGTTCATGTGGAAAACCGCAAACAAAAACGACTGGAACAGGTTTGCCGCCCAAAACGGCATGGCCTTTCGCGCCGAAGAAAAAATTACGCCGCGGAACGTCAGCTCTTCTTCAATCGGCCCCAGTATCACTGCATAAAGCACCAAAAGGGGAGATACGGCAGTCGTAAAGCCCGCGCTTTCCATCAGCTTTTCATAAAATTCCATCCATCCCGGAAACAGGCTGGCGGAAAATGCCGTTAAAAACGAGGACAGAATCTGCAGTCCGGGCACCAGGCAGACAATTCCAAGAAGAAGCTTTGGATTAGCAAACAGCTTTTCGGGCTGCCGCAGGTCGCCGTCAAACTGCTTGACATACCAGAGTCCGAAAATCAGAATACCGCAGGCTGCGAACGAAACGGACATTGCGGCGGTAAAAGACGGATTTCCGGAGATATCGTTCAGGATCATTAAAAATTCGCTGTAGCTCATCTGATTGCCGGAAAACAGGCTTTTATAACATACCCGTATCAAATACAGCCCCAGAACCGGGAATGCAGCGGCAAACTGCAGGGTAACCGATGCAAACAGCGGTAGAAAACTAAAGAAAAAATATCCGATTTTTTTCATGGCTTGCCTCCTTAAGTCTATGATAAAATAATAATCAATTATAACACAGGAAAGGAAATGGCGCAAACCCGGTACACTCTTATGGTTCAATTTCAATACCTTCTCTACAAAAAACAGGAGCTTGCCCCGCAGGGCATCCTGCCAGACGGCCTTAAACCTCTGCTAAAAGAAGCAGCCCGGTACAATATTACCGTCGCGGAAGCCGCCGGTCCGCTGCCAAAATACATGGAAGCGCACGGCATTTGCCCGGAATCCGCGCTTGTCCTGGCCGCAACCGACAAAACCCTTTTTGAGCTTTCCGGCATGCCCGTTGCCACAGTCGGATATCCGATGGCGGCATATCCCGCAGAAACGCTTTACCGGGCAGATATTCTGGCGGAAGAGCTGTGTGCGGCAGACATCGTTTTTCTGGAACGGGTCTACCAGAGAAAGCATGGCATTCCCTGGCGCGTCATCGAAACAAACCGCTGCTACCTGCGGGAAATGACCCTGTCCGATTTACCCGATCTGTATGAGCTATACCAGGACAGCGGCTTCTCCGAGTACCTGGAGCCTTTGCATTCCCGGGAGGAAGAATCGGAGCGCACAAAGGCGTATATCGAGCATATGTACCGGTTTTACGGCTTTGGAATGTGGCTGGTTAAGGATCGGTTTACAGACGAACTGATCGGCCGCGCGGGATTTTCAATTACAGAGTGGCAGACCGTTCCCATTTTGGAAATGGGCTATGCCGTCGCACCGTCACGGCAGCGTCAGGGCTACGCAACAGAGCTGTGCAGAAGTCTTCTGCGCTACGCCAAAACCGAAGAGCTGGGCTTTCGGGAAGTATACTGCCGCGTCCGGAGCGAAAATCAGAAATCCGTAAGCCTGCTTTTGAAACTGGGATTTACATATTGCGGACAGCATATGCAAAATGGGCATCAAATTAAAGTATACACAAAAACAATTTAAGTATCCCTGTCCACCCATATTTTCCCCGAAATTAAATATTTTATATTGCAATTTCCCCCATTATTCTTTATAATACTTGCTAATTACAGACCAATGGCGGTGATAACATGGCAGAGATCTCTACGGAGAAGCTAGAACAAATTGAAAAAGCCGAAAAAGAGTTCCACAGTATGGAAGGGAACATCCGTGAAACGCAGGATTTTGAAGAGCCGCAGAAGCTGTATGCGGAATTAATTGAAAGCGTGCGCAAGTACCATCCTTCCACCAACATTTCCATGATTGAAAAGGCATACCGCATTGCGGACGGCGCGCACGAAGGGCAGGTGCGCAAATCCGGTGAGCCGTATATTATTCATCCGCTCTGCGTGGCGATTATCCTGGCGGAGCTGGAGCTGGATAAGGAGACAATCGTTGCCGGCCTGCTGCATGACGTGGTAGAGGATACCGTAATGACCGAAGAGGAGATTGCGGCGCAGTTCGGCGGCGAGGTAGCGCTTTTGGTGGACGGCGTGACAAAGCTCGGTCAGCTGTCGTATAAAGCGGACAAAGTGGATAAGGTAGACTTGCAGGCGGAGAATCTGCGCAAGATGTTCCTTGCGATGGCAAAGGATATCCGCGTGATTTTGATTAAGCTGGCGGACCGGCTGCACAATATGCGCACGCTGCGCTATATGAGACCTGAGAAGCAGAAGGAAAAAGCGCGGGAAACAATGGATATTTACGCGCCGATTGCGCAGCGCCTGGGCATTTCCAAGCTGAAAATCGAGCTGGACGATTTATCCTTAAAATATCTGGAGCCGGATGCTTATTACGACCTGGTGGAAAAAATTGCAATCCGCAAAATCGTAAGGGATGAGTACGTGCAGCAGCTGGTGGCGCAGGTGAAGGAGCATATTGGCGGGGCGGGCATCCATGCGGAGGTGGACGGACGCGCCAAACATTTTTTCAGCATCTACAAGAAAATGGTCAACCAGGATAAGACGCTCGATCAGATTTTTGATTTGTTTGCGATCCGGATCATTGTGGGATCGGTTATGGACTGCTATGCGGCGCTAGGCGTCATTCATGAGCTGTATAAGCCGATACCCGGGCGGTTTAAAGACTATATCGCCATGCCTAAGCCCAATATGTACCAGTCGCTGCATACGACGCTAATCGGGCCGAACGGGCAGCCGTTTGAAATCCAGATCCGGACATATGAGATGCACAGGACGTCGGAATACGGCATTGCGGCGCACTGGAAGTACAAGGAAGGCAGGGTCGGGGTCAGCTCCGCCAACCAGGAAGAGGAGAAATTAAGCTGGCTGCGCCAGATTTTGGAATGGCAGCGGGAAATGTCCGATAATAAGGAATTTTTAAAGCTGTTAAAGAGCGATTTGGATTTGTTTTCGGATACGGTATTCTGCTTTACGCCGTCCGGCGACGTCAAGAACCTGCCGAACGGCTCTACGCCGATTGATTTTGCCTACAGCATCCATTCGGCGGTCGGCAATAAAATGATAGGCGCCAAAGTCAACGGCAAGCTTGTTACCATTGATTACGAAATCCGAAACGGCGACCGGATTGAGATTATTACGTCGCAGAATTCCAAGGGGCCCAGCCGTGACTGGCTGGGGGTTGTAAAGAGCACACAGGCCAAAAACAAGATTAACCAGTGGTTCCGCAGCGAATTAAAGGAAGAGAATATATTACGGGGCAAGGAGCTGATTGCCCTGTACTGTAAGACAAAAGGTATCCATTTTTCCGATATTAACAAGCCGGAATACCAGAATAAAATTTTAAATAAATACGGGTTCCACGACTGGAATTCCGCGCTGGCAACCGTCGGGCACGGCGGCTTAAAGGAAAGCCAGATTGTAAACCGCATGTACGAGGAGTACAAAAAGGATCATGTGATTGCACTGACGGATCAGGATATTTTGAATTCTCTGGCAGAAGGCGGGAAGAAGAAAGAGATTCCGGAAAAATCCGAGAGCGGCATTATCGTAAAGGGCTTGTACGACGTGGCGGTGCACTTTTCCAAATGCTGCAGCCCCGTACCGGGAGACGAAATCGTAGGGTTTATTACCAGGGGGCGCGGGGTTTCCATCCACCGCACGGACTGTATCAACATCATTCACCTTTCCGATATGGAATGGGAGCGGCTGATTGAAGCGGAGTGGCAGCACGGCGCGGACGAGGGCGGCAACGGGCTGTATTATGCGGGCCTTAAGGTGTTCGGCAATAACCGCACCGGGCTTTTGGTGGATGTCAGCAAGATTTTTACGGAACGCGGCATAGATATCAGCACGATCCATTCCAAAACCAACAAGCAGGGCATTGCCACAATTGAGGTGGCATTCTGTGTAAAGAGCCGGGGCGAGTTAATCAGCCTGATTGAAAAGATCCGCCAGGTGGAAAGCGTATTGGATATTGAACGAACGACAGGTTGACAGGAGAATAAGATATGGCAGGACTGAGAGTGGAACAGTACGTAGTTGGTCCGGTGATGACCAACTGTTATTTTGCGGTAAATGAAGAGACGAAGGAAATGCTGATCGTCGATCCGGGCGATTCGGCAGAGCGGTTAATCCAAAAGATCAAAGAACGCGGGTATCGGCCCGCAGCGGTGCTTTTAACGCACGGGCATTTTGACCATGCGTCGGCGGCAGAAGCGGTAGCGAAGGAATTTTCGGTTCCCGTTTACGCCGAAGAGCATGAGAAAGAAACGTTGGAATCCCCGGCGGTGAACCTCTGCGGTATGATGGGGCAGAGCGGCGTGGTATTTCATGCGGATGTTTATGTAAAGGACGGCGAGGTATTAAATCTGGCAGGGTTTTCCATACAGGTATTGCATACGCCGGGGCATACAACCGGAGGCTGCTGTTATTATATCGAATCGGAACAGGCGCTGTTTGCAGGAGATACGCTTTTTTGCCAGTCAGTAGGCAGAACCGATTTTCCGGGCGGCAGCGCATCCGTGCTGCTTCGTTCCATCGAAGAAAAGCTTATGCCCCTGCCCGGCCAGACGAAGGTATATCCGGGGCATAACGAGACGACGACAATTGGCTATGAACGCCAGTACAATCCGTTTTTATAGGAGCGCGCTATGATTACGGTACAGTTAAACAGGGCAGGGTTTGAATACGATATCCACTCTTTGGTAAAAGCGTTTTTCCCGGCAGAAGACGTATCGGTCTGTGTCGGGGAACCGAAGGAACAGAGCGGGGTATCGTTTCATATTGTTACGGAATATCTGGAACACAGCATCCGAATCGTGTTGTACGAGGTCGGTGAGCATGGACGGACGCTTTGGCAGGAGCAGACGGCGGAGGTGGATTTTTCCGACCGCAGGGAGACCAGAAACCGGCTGAAGCAGGCATATTATAAAATGCTGTGCGCCTGTACGAAAAAGACGCTTCCCTGGGGCGATCTGACCGGTATTCGCCCGGTAAAGATTCCGATGGCGTTTTTGGAAGCGGGGAAGGACGAAGCGTTTATCCGAAAATACATGCAGGAGACGTATTTTGTCTCGGACGAAAAGATACGCCTGAGTATCGAGGTGGCAAAGCGGGAGCTTGCGCTTTTGCGTAAAATTGATTATGAAAACGGCTACAGCCTTTATATCGGCATCCCGTTTTGCCCAAGCACCTGTTTGTATTGTTCGTTCACTTCATTTCCCCTTAGTGCGTGGGAGCACAAGGTAGATCGTTATCTGGATGCGCTCGGGCAGGAGCTTTTGTATACGGCCTGCCGGTTTCGGGACAAGCATCTGAATACGGTTTATATGGGGGGCGGCACGCCGACGACGCTGACGCCGGCGCAGCTTCGCAGGCTGATCGGAATGGTTCGTGAGAATTTTGATTTATCGGATTGTCTGGAATTTACCGTAGAAGCGGGCCGCCCGGACAGCATTACGGAGGATAAGCTGCTTGCGCTGCGGGAGCTTGGCATTTCCCGGATTTCGATTAATCCGCAGACTATGAAGGAGGAGACGCTGCGGCTGATTGGGCGGCATCATACGGTGCGGCAGACAGCAGACAGCTTCCGGCTGGCGCGGAGGATGGGGTTTGACAATATTAATATGGATTTGATTGTGGGGCTTCCCAACGAGACGCGTTCGGATGTGGAGGAGACGCTGCGGCAGGTGGCAGAGCTTTCACCGGACAATCTGACTGTGCACTCGCTGGCGCTCAAACGCGCGGCAAGGCTCACGATGTTTCGGGAAGAATACCAGGAGCTTTCATTTGAGAATACCTGGGAGACAATTGATTTGACGGCGCGTTATACAAAAGAGATGGGAATGACGCCTTATTATCTGTACCGGCAGAAGAATATGGCAGGGAATTTTGAGAATGTGGGGTATGCGAAGGAGGGGAAGGCGGGGATATATAATGTTTTGATTATGGAGGAGAAACAGTCGATTATGGCCCTCGGAGCCGGTTCAATCAGTAAAAGGGTGTACCCGGACGGAAGGATTGAGCGGTGCGAGAATGTGAAAGATGTGACTCTCTATATAGAAAAAATCGACGAAATGATTGAGAGAAAGCGGAAGCTGCTTGCGGATTTTTAAGCGCTTCTTTATTCCCTCAAAGTACAGGAAATGGTGGAAAGTACATCAAAAGTACATCAAATTTTTACTGGATAGTACAGAATAATACGCAATAAATGTGAAAATCTGAATAATAAACAAGAGGGAGTCTGTACTGGCATAATCACAGCAACTTCATAACACAAGCAGTAAAGCAGTGAATTTGTTTTAGAGATAAAGCAATTCGCTGCTTTTTCTGTTTTAAGGAAGAAGGGAACGTCACATTAGATTGTCTTTTTTTATGCAGTAATTTGTAAAAATTTAAATAGACTTCGAATTTCCCGGATATACTATTGACAAAAGACATACTGTGTAGTGCGATGTATATAAAGGAGGTACAGCAGGTGAACCTTTGATTTTACTAATTGCATTTAATAAATTGTTCCATTCATCAGACATTGCACAAATATATTCAAGCCCTTTATCTGTTATAGAATAATATTTCCTTGGCGGCAAGCCTTCGGAACTTTTCTTCCATGAAGAAGAAATATTTTCTTCTTTGAGCAGCCGCCTAAGCAAAGGATAGATTGTACTCTCTTTCGCAGCTAAAGTAGGGTATTCCTCCAAAGTACTGATAATTTCATACCCATAAGATGTTCGCTGTTTTATCATCAACAGAATACAAAATTCAAGAGTCCCCCCCCCGTTTGATTTGGGATTTCCAATAAATCGAGAAGCACTTGAAGCCCGGATATGGTTGCTGGAAGTTATTGGTTTGCTACATCAGGGCTGTCAGCAATACAAAACAGCGCTTGTCACTTTAAGAAATGGATATTGTATAGCGGAATCAGTTAGAGTAACCAGCAAAAAATGATGCAGAAAGCGACAAAGATACTTCCCGACCAACGGTTGAATCTCTCCAATGCAACCGTTGGTTTGTGTATGCCCGGCGGGCACACGTTCTAACGGGTGAAAGTCTCCAATCCGCCCGGGTTTAAGCCAAAATCGGTGTTAATACCAAGAAAACACCAGATAGAACGCCCGTATCATTGTTCGGGTTTTATTGCCGCAGACAGGGCAAAGTATCCATTGTGTTTGGCTTAAAACGTTTCCCTCCAAACGCTCCAGATTATTTTGCTTTTTGTTTTTTCAAAACGATTCCACATACAAAGTCGGAAGCTGCATCGGCAAAGCTGCTTCAAATAAAATAGGGGCAAGCAGCACGATCACAGCACAGGTAATCATCAGATGAACAAATGCCGAAAGGAACATTGTAACAAGCCCTAAATAGACAGGTACTCCGTTCGCTTTATAAACCTTTTTTATGTCGCTTCCGTAAGTTTCAATCAACGACGGCGGTAATCCGATAAATGCCCCCATTGAAACACTCATTACAATCATAGATTGTATTAGTGTACTTCCCATTTCGGGCATAACGGAAGTAAAAATACCGCCCATAAGAAGAAAGAACATAAGCTTTCCACTTCCGCCATATCGTGACTTGCCAAAACAATCGTTTTCCCTTGTAACTTGAGTTTGCGAATTTGCTCATGAAGCGAAATCCTGCCCAGGGCGTCAAGCCCCGCCATCGGCTCGTCAAGAAAAATTATATCTGGATTACCGATAAGCGCAAGAGCAAGATGTAATCGCCTTTTTTGCCCGGTAGATAGTTGGATGTACTGTTTCTTCTCAATTTCTTTCACGCCAAGAGCGTTAAGCATAGTAAAATCAATCTTTGCCCTGTTCCATTTTGAAAATAATCTTACAGCCTCCATCGGTTTGATATGGGCAGGTAAAGAGGATGATTGCAACTGAATACCCATTTTCCCGTTTACCGTAATTGCACCGCTGTCATATTTTCTCAAACCCTCAATACATTCAAGGGCTGTCGTTTTTCCTTCGCCATTTACACCGAGCAGAGCGAACGTTTCTCCCTTTTCAATTTCGAAATCAAGTCCGCCAAGAACAATGTTGCTGCCATAGCTTTTCTTTAATCCACGAACTTGTATTGCACTATTCATCATT
>CAMSEJ010000100.1 GCA_947057405.1 uncultured Roseburia sp. | reverse complement strand
CCTTTGTCCTGGCAAACTCCTCTTGCGTCTCCCCCGGAAACCCCACAATCACATCCGTCGTAATCGCCGGATGTGCAAAATAATGCCTAAGATACCCGCAGCTCTTTTCATACTCCGCCGTCCGGTAGTTCCGGTTCATCCGCTCAAGCGTCGCATCGCACCCGCTCTGTAACGACAGATGAAAATGCGGGCAGACCTTCTCTATGCCGCTCAGCTTTGCGGCAAACTCCTCCGTCACAATCCCCGGCTCAAGCGATCCGAGCCTGACACGCCGGATTCCCTCCACATTTGCCGTTTCTTCCACCAAATGCAGCAGGCTCTCCCCGATTTCCCGCCCGTAAGAACTCAAATGGATCCCGGAAAGCACCACCTCCCTGCACCCGTTTTCTGCCAGCGTCCGCACCTCCGCGCACACGTCCGAAAGCGCCCTGCTCCTTGCCCTGCCCCTCGCATACGGAATCACGCAGTAGCTGCAGAACTGGTCGCACCCGTCCTGCACCTTCACAAACGCCCTTGTATGCCCCGGCTGAGCAATCTGCAGCGCCTCATACGCCTGCCTGTGGTTAATGGCAAGCGTATTTACAAGCTGCTTTTTGCTCCTGTCCTCCTCAAACGCATGAAGCGAAGCAATCAGCTCCTGCTTCTTATTGTTCCCAATCAAAATATCCACGCCCGAATCCCGCTTTAACTCCTCCTCCTTCGTCTGCACATAACAGCCCGCCGCCACAACAATTGCATCCGGGTTCTGTTTCCTGACACGGTGCAGCATCTGCCTGGATTTCTTATCCGCTATATTCGTAACGGAGCAGGTATTTACCACATAAACATCCGCCCGTTCGGTAAAATCCACAATTTCATACCCGTCCTCTGCAAGCATCCGGCGCATTGCATCCGTCTCATAAGCATTCACCTTACAGCCCAGATTATGCAGCGCCGCTTTTTTATTGTTCCAGCTGCCCACTTTGCCCTCCAAATTCTTATTAATATTGGTATAAATATGATTGACTTTTTTCCTTAAAACAAGTACTATATAGGTAGTTTGATATTGATAGAAAAGGAGGATATAATACACATGAAAACAGTTCAGATTTCATTAAATTCCATCGACAAAGTCAAAGCATTCGTCAACACCATCACACGGTTCGATTATGATTTTGACCTGATCTCCGGAAGGTACACCATCGACGCCAAATCCATCATGGGAATCTTCAGCCTGGATTTATCCAAACCGATCGATCTGGCGATCCACTTAGAAGGCGACGAGACGGAAATGATGGAGGCGCTAAAGCCTTACCTCGTATCCGAAGAGTAAGAAAAGAACTGCTGCAGAAAGAGGATGGAGCGCCATCCTCTTTTTTGCTGCCGGAATCGATCCGTTCTGCTCATACCCTCTTATTCCGTTCTTTCCGCCTCCACGCATATCAGCTCCGCCGTCTCAACCGCCGTCTCAACAAGCGCCTCTATTTTCTCGCCGAGCCTCTGCTCCGACCGCTCGATCACGCGCAGATTCGGCTTTGTCACCGGATGCTTTGCCACAAAAATCGTACAGCAGTCCTCATACGGCAGAATGCTGGTCTCATACGCATCTATTTTTTCGGAAATCTCTATAATCTCTTTTTTATCAAACCCGATTAACGGCCGGTATACCGGCAGGCTGCAGACTGCATTGGTCGCCGCAAGGGACTGCATGGTCTGGCTTGCCACCTGGCCGATACTCTCTCCGGTTACAAGCCCCAGGCACTGATCCTGCCCTGCAAAATATTCCGCAATTTTCATCATATACCGGCGCATAATAATAGTCAGCTCCTCGTGCGGGCACTGCTCGTAAATATAGAGCTGGATATCGGTAAAGTTCACTACATGCAGACGGATTGGCCCGGCATAACGCGAAATGATACGCGCAAGATCCACCACCTTTTGTTTGGCGCGTTCGCTGGTATACGGCGGCGCATGAAAGTAAACGGCGTCTACCGCCACGCCGCGCTTGGCAATCATATAGCCTGCCACCGGGCTGTCAATCCCGCCCGACAGCAGAAGCATCGCCCGTCCGTTCGTGCCGACCGGCATTCCGCCGGGACCCGGATACTCGGTGGAATAGATGTTGATTTTTTCACGGATTTCCACACACAGCAGAATATCCGGACGATGTACGTCCACCTTCAGCTCCGGAAACGCCGTAAGAAGCCGTTCCCCAAGCGCCGCGTTTAATTCCATCGAATCCATCGGGTAATTTTTTCTTGCACGCCGCGCGTGCACCTTAAAGGTTTTATGCTTGTCCGGGTAAACCCGGTCGAAGTACGCGCAGACCTCTTTTACAAGCGCTTCAAATCCTTCGTCTTCCGCCAGCACCACCGGGCAGATTCCGACGATTCCGAATACGTGGGACAGCGCTTCCATCACTTCGTCAAAGTCGTATTCCGACAGCGCGTCTACATAAATGCGTCCCTGCAGGCGCCGCACCTCAAATGACCCTTCCGCAAAGGACAGTGCATACCGGATCTGCCTGACCAGCGCTTCTTCAAACAGGTAGCGGTTTTTCCCTTTTATGGCTATTTCCCCATATTTTATTAAAAATGATTTATACATAGCTATTTCCTCGTAAATTTTCTGCGAAACGGGATTATCTCCGCCATCCGGCGCAGCGCATATTCCGTTTCCTCCTCTGTTGTGCCGGCGCAGAAGCTGAAACGCACCGTGGAATCCAGCAGCTCCCGCTTTAAGCCGATTGCCGTAAGCGTGCCGCTTACCGCATGCTTGTTGGAGGAGCAGGCGCTGCCGGCCGAAACATAAACCCCCGCCTCCTCTAAGGAATGCAGCAAAACCTCGCTTCTGACCCCTTCTACGCTGACGCTTACAATGTGCGGGGCCGCATTCCGCCCGCCGGGGCCGTTTACCGTAACGCCCGGGATCTTTACCGCTTCGCGGATAAAGCCGTCGCGCAGAGCATACATGGCTCCTGCCTTTTCCGCAAGATGTTCCGTACATTCTGCCGCGGCTTCTCCGAGCGCGGCAATCGCCGGGACATTTTCCGTGCCGGGGCGCATTCCGCTTTGCTGCCCGCCTCCGTACCAGATCGGCTTTATTTTCGTTTTATCCCTGCAGTACAGAAAACCGACGCCCTTTGGCGCATGGATTTTATGCCCGCTTACGGAAAGCAGGTCTGCGCCCATCCGCTTCGGGCAGACCGAAAGCTTGCCGTAAGACTGAATGGCATCCACATGGATCAGCGCATGGGGCGCCTTTTTCCGGATCAGCTCCGAAGCGGCTTCAATGGGTTCGATGGTACCAATCTCGTTGTTGACATGCATCATGGAAACCAGAATCGTTTCCCCATCCAAAGCTTCCTCCAATGCATCCATTCGGATCACGCCGTCCGAATCCACCGGAAGGCAGGTAACGCGGTAGCCCAGCTCCTTTAGCCGCTGCATGGGCTGCAAAACGGAAGCATGCTCGATCGCTGTCGTGATGATATGGTTTCCCGCGCGCTTATTGGCCTCCACACTTCCGAATACAGCCAGGTTATTGGCTTCCGTGCCGCCGGAGGTAAATATAATTTCTTTTTCCGCCGCTTTTAATGTTTTTGCGATTTTCTTTTTGGCTTCTTTGATTTCATTCTCTGCTTTCATGCCCAAACGATGCAGGGAGGAGGGGTTGCCGTAATCCTCCGTCAAAACCCGCAGCATGATATCCGCGGCGCGCCTGCTGCACCTTGTCGTTGCAGAGTTATCCAGATATGCTTCCATCTCCTACCTCATCTCCAATTCCAGCATCAGCATGGACATTACGGCAATGCCTGCCGTATCCGTCCTTAAAATCCGTTTTCCTAAAGAAATCACCTGCATCGTTTCCGCCGCAAGCGCGATTTCCTCTTCCGAAAATCCGCCCTCCGGCCCAATCAGAACGCTGATTGAGCTGCCCGGGGTAATTGCGGAGAACGCCGCCCTCGTCGCTTCCATCCCGTCCTGGTTCTCATAAGGGACCAGGCGTATATCGCAGCCCGATGCATAAGCCACAGCCTCCCGGTAATCCAAAACCGGATGAATCTTGGGAATGATGCTCCGCTTTGACTGCTTTGCCGCCGCTTCCGCCAGCTTTTGCCAGCGTGCGACTTTCGACGCGCGCTTTCGGTCATCTAATTTTACCACGCAGTAACGCATTGCCACGGGGATAATTTCATAAACGCCCAGCTCGACCGCTTTTTCAATCACGGTTTCCATGCGGTCGCCTTTGGGGAGCCCCTGAAACAGATATATTTTACCGGGAAGCTCCGTGGAGGGGGCATGTTCGTTTAAAATATCCGCCTGGACAAACGTATCGGTTATTTCGGTTATTTTGCAGAAATAATCCGAACCGCTGCGGCTGCTGACGCGGATTTTCTCTCCCGGCCTCATGCGCAGAACGTTTTTAATATGGTTTACGTCCGTTCCGGTGATGGTGATAAATTCTCTTCCGATTTGCGGGTCTGTTACAAAAAACTGATACATGGCGGTGATCCTTTTTATATTTTCTGAGCCGTGATGTTTACCCATTCTCCCTCGCGGTTAATTTCCGTAATGCGCAGCCCGGTCTGTTCAATGGCCGCCTTTACCTCCTGCTCTTTGAAATCAATGATTCCGGAGGTAATGAAAAGCCCGCCCTTTTTGAGCCTTGCCGGTATGACCTCTGCCATCGGGATAATGACGTCCGCTAAGATATTGGCTACGACTATGTCATAACACTCTGTTCCCACTTTTTCCTGAAGCGCCGCGTCGTCGATCAGGTTGCCTGTATAAAAGGTTCCCCGCTCTTTTTGCAGGTGATTCAGCCGCATGTTTTCTGCCGTTGACACCATGCAGTTTTCGTCTAAATCCGTTCCGGTTACCGAAGCGGCCCCCAGCTTTAACGCCACAATCGACAATATGCCGCTTCCGCATCCAATATCCAGCACGTTCGGATGCCCGTTTATGTGTTTTATCAGCTGGCGGATGCAAAGCTGCGTCGTTTCATGCTTGCCGGTGCCAAATGAAATCCCCGGATCAATTTCGATTAAAATCTTGTCCTCGTCTTTCTCCTCTAAGGCTTCCCAGGTCGGCTTGATTAATATATTTTCAATCGTAAATGCATGAAAATACGCTTTCCAGTTATTCAGCCAGTCAATATCTTCCGTATCGCTCGCCGTAATGCTCCCTTCTCCGACATCCACGAACTGCCGCTGCCATTCAATCCCGTCCCTGACCTGTTTCAGCAACGCAGTATGATCTTTCCCGTCTTCCAGATAAAAACTGACAGAACTAATGCCGTCATCCGGCGGCAGCTCCGGCAGAAAATCAATAAACATCTTCGCCGTATCCGCTTCCCCAAGCGGTATATTATTCTCAATCTCGATTCCCTCTATCCCAAGCCCGTCTAACATTGCACTGAGGAAATCCTCTGCCTCTGTCGTCGTCTTTATCGTAAATTTATTCCACTTCATATTCCTTAGCCTCATATCCAAACCTACAAAAAGCCTGCCATGCCACTGGCAGACTTTCCGCGGTTTCCCTATCGGTTCCTCTCAATTCTTCGCTTCAACATCTCATACTCTTCATTAATCTTCTGTATCACGCCCGTATCTCCCGAGACATTATCCGGATGGAAGATCTTAATCAGATCCCGATAACGCTTCCTGAGCATACGCATATTCTTTACGCCGCTGAAAAACAGGGACAGACATACGTCATTGGGCATCACATGCTCCGACGTATCGCTTTCCTTAGAGCTATGGGCAGACCTGGAGTTCGTGTGCCCCATGCGCTCTTTCTCGATCGCAAGCCTGCGCCACTCCTCCTCCAGCATCTTCCATTCCATATCAAAAATCCGCTTCTCGCGCGCCAGACGTTTCTCTTCAAACGACTTCGCCCTCAAGAATTCCTGCCTTTCACGCTCTAACCGCTGCTGCTGCCGCCTTAACTCTTCTCTGTCCTCCGCAGACACCAGCTCGCCCGTCCTGCTTCCGGCTGTCTTTTGAAAACGCCAGTCCGTAATCACCTTGAAAGCTTCTTCTGTCGCCACATAAGCCTGACCCATATCTTTTGCTCCTTTTTCCGCTTCCCTTCCCGCCGCATCCCCGGTTTACTGCGGCCTCCGATCATCAGTTATGCTAAGAATACAACATACCGAAACCGCCAACAATAGGAAAATAGTACTATTTTTATAAATCCTCCAGCGATTCCTTAATCTTTTCCTTAAAGCTCTTTCTCTTCGGTTTTTCCGCTTTTTTGGGATCTGTATGCAGGGAGTTCCCGGACTCGGCGTCAAATTTACGCAGGGCGTCTTTTGCCGCTTCGTTTAAGCCGGTCGGCACCTGTACGACAAGCGTTACATAATGATCGCCGCGCACGGATTTGCTGCGCAGGGACGGGACTCCTTTCCCCTTGAGCCGTATCCTGGTGTCGGTCTGCGTCCCCGGCTTTACTTCATATAATACGTCGCCGTCTACCGTATTGATGCGCACTTCGCCGCCAAGCGCCGCCTGTGCAAACGAAATCGGAGCAGTAGAATAAATATTCATATCCTGCCTCTGGAAAATCGGATGTCTTGCTACGATTACTTCTACCAGCAAATCACCCCTCGGCCCGCCGTTTCTGCCCGGCTCGCCCTTATCGCGGATGCGGACGCTCTGCCCGTTGTCGATTCCGGCCGGAATGGTAACCTTGATCCGTTTCTTGGACGCAATGTAGCCGCTTCCCCGGCAGCTTGTGCACTTTTCTTTTACGACCTTGCCCGTACCGCTGCATTCCGGACAGGTCTGCACATTCTGCACCGTGCCGAACAGAGACTGCTGCGTATACATCACTTTTCCTCTGCCGCCGCACTTGCTGCAGGTTTCCGGAGACGTACCGGGCTTTGCGCCGGTACCGTGGCAGTTTGCACACTCGTCCTTTAACACGATTTCCAACTCCTTTTCGCAGCCGAAAACCGCTTCCTCAAAGGTCACTCGCACGCTTGCGCGCAGATTCGCCCCGCGCCTGGGCCCGTTTGTATCCGCACTGCGCCGGCCGCCGCCGAAAAAGTCTCCAAACAGATCGCTGAAAATATCCCCCATATCCATGCCGGAGAAATCAAAGCCGCCCGCCCCGCCTGCGCCGCCTTCAAATGCTGCGTGGCCGAACTGATCGTACTGGCGCCGTTTGTCCGCGTCGCTCAATACGGCATAGGCTTCCTGCACCTCTTTGAATTTCTGCTCTGCGTCTTTGTCTCCTGGGTTCATGTCCGGGTGGTACTTTTTGGCAAGCTGGCGGAACGCTTTTTTTAATGCCGCATCGTCTGCGCTTTTTTCAACGCCCAAGACGTCATAATAATCTCTTTTTTCTGCCATTCTATCTTCCCTCTTCCCATCTCTTACAGACCGATCAGAATGTGCCCAAAAATCTGAAACCACCGGCACGCCACACTTTTTGTAATACCTGCACCTTTTTTGGGTGTAAATCCACGGAAAGTATGGCCTGCAGATGGCTGGAATGATTTTCGGGCACGCTTCGGGATTTTAACAATCCCAAAGCCCCTTTGCCTGTTTCTTTATACTTCTTTGAAATCAGCGTCTAGTACATCGTCTTCCGGAGCGCTTTCAGCCTGTGCGCCGCTAAAATCCGGGCCTGCGCCGGCGGCTCCTGCTGCCTGCTGCGCTGCCTGCGACTGCTCATACATCTTCGCAAATACCTTCTGCGCGCTCTGCGTCAGTTTTTCCTGCGCCGCCTTTAAGTCGCCGACCTGGCTGTCTGACATTTCCTCGGCGTTCGGATTTGCCTCTAAGATGTCTTTTACGGCTTTGATATCGGCTTCCACTTCTGCTTTATCGGCCGCATCAATTGTCGCTCCGACTTCTTCGAGCGCTTTTTCGGTCTGGAATACGAAGGAATCCGCGCTGTTCCTGGTATCGATGGCTTCCTTGCGCTTCTTATCCTCCGCTTCAAACTGCGCCGCCTCTTTGACTGCCTTGTCGATATCGTCCTCGGACATATTGGAGCCTGCGGTAATGGTGATGTGCTGCTCCTTGCCGGTGCCAAGGTCTTTTGCGGAAACGTTTACAATACCGTTTGCATCAATGTCAAAGGTTACTTCAATCTGCGGAACGCCGCGGCGTGCAGGCGGGATTCCGTCTAAGCGGAACTGGCCCAGAGACTTGTTGTCCCTTGCGAACTGACGCTCGCCCTGTACGACGTTAATGTCTACGGCTGTCTGATTGTCTGCCGCCGTCGAGAAAATCTGGCTCTTCTTGGTCGGTATCGTGGTATTGCGCTCAATCAGCCTGGTTGCCACGCCGCCCATTGTTTCAATGGAAAGGGAAAGCGGCGTAACGTCTAAGATCGGAAGAGCGTCGTGTAGGGAAAGAGTGTGGTACCTTGTGTAG
>CAMSEJ010000099.1 GCA_947057405.1 uncultured Roseburia sp. | reverse complement strand
AGGAGTGCAAAGAGGGGGCTTTGAATGGGGCATTGTGATTGGATTTAGGGCTTCTTAACAGCCCGTTCATACACCAGGAATCCACGGACAGGACGTCCGTGGAAGCCCTAAAGCGCCATGGATGGCGCATTTTAGGGCGGTTCCGTCCGCATTCAAAAAATAAAGCGGGGCTGTTTAGAAGCCCTTAATCCACGAACACAGACCCATTCAAAGCCCCCTCTTTGCACTCCTCTCCCTGGCGTCGCCCCTCCCACCCCTCCTTCATCCAAATAACAAATAATTCTCACAATCCTGTTGTCATTCCCCATTTCCTGGGCTATAATATTACGGAAGAAAATTTCACATCCCGCAAATTCCCGCATATAGTATACTAATATCCGATACGGAGCGAGTATGGTGAATCATTACAGCGAGCCGTTTTTGCAGATGCCGGATCAGCCCGGCGGCGGCAGGATGCCTTTTTATCTGACTTATCCGATGACAAATGTATACCAGGCGGAAAAAGAATACGAGCGGGATATGGAACGCATGAAAGAGCTGTATCCAAAGCGTATGAAAAAGCTGCTTGCATACGTGGAAGAAGAATGTGACAAAATGGAATACGAAGGAAGCATGATGTATGACGAATATCCGGATAAAGTGCTTTTGTACCGGACGGCAGCGGGGATTTACGATAAAGCGGTCCCTGTGCAGCAGGCGGAGTACAAAGGCGGCAGGGACCGGGATCTGATGGATGTGATACAGGTTCTTTTGTATGACGAGATGTATCGCCGCAGAGGACGGCGCAGGCGCTGCTGCCGCAGGTGGTGGTAGAACAGAAGCGCCGTGCGGAAAGAGGGTGGCCATGGCCTGGATGGATTGGCGCGGGAATGGGAACCGGTGCGTTTTGCTCCATCGGCCATGGCATATTCAGGAGAAAAGAAAGGTGGAAGTGCGCCGTGAAAAAAGGGATCATAAAGGTATTGGTGCTGTTTGCCGTGTTTTGCCTGGGGGTAATCGGGTTTGGACAGCTTACGAACCATTCCAACCGGGATTTGACGACGGAAATGGCAGACGCGACGCTGCCGATTGTTTCTTTATATATTGACGATATGGAGATCAACGAGCTGCGCGGTTATACGCAGGAGATGGACGGTGTGTATATGCGGGACGCGGTTGCGCCGGTCGGCAAAGAGCGCATCCTGCCGATCCGGATCCGTTCGTATGATACAAAGGTGGACGGGCTTTCCTATGAAATCCGCAGCCTGGATACGGACAGGCTGGTTTCGGATACTGTGGTGGAGGATTATATCGAGGAGAAAGGAAAAATAACGGCGGATCTTGCCATTCAGAACCTTTTGGAGGAAAACGAAGAATATCTTCTGATTTTAAAGCTTTCTTCCGGAAAAAATACGATTTATTATTATACGCGGATTATGGAAGAACGGGGCTGCTATGCGGGAGAATGCGCGAGGTTTGCATTGGATTTCCATACGAAAACGTTTGATAAGGCGGCGGCAGACAGCCTGGCGACTTACCTGGAACCGGATGCATCCGGAGACAATACGACGCTGGCAAAGGTGGATATCCATTCGAGCCTAAAGCAGGTGGCATGGGCGGATTTTGCCGGGGAACGCCTTACGACGCCGGTTCCGTCCATAAAAGAAATCAACAGCTCGTATACGGTGGTGATGCTGGATTATCTGGTGACGTCCGCCGGCTTAAACGGGGAGCTGGAATATTACAATGTGGAGGAATATTACCGGATACGTTATACCAACGAGAGGATGTATCTGTTAAATTACGAGCGGAATATGGAGCAGGTGTTCCGCGGAGAAAATTTGGAAACGTATGACAATTATATTCAGCTGGGCATCCGCGGCGAGGACGTGGAATTTACACCGAATGAAAAAGGGAATATTGTCAGCTTTGTGCAGGGCGGCGAGCTCTGGTGCTACAGCCAGGCAGGCAGCCAGATTGCGCGCGTTTTCAGCTTTATGGGCAACGAAGGGATTGATGACAGGGAAAACTACAGGGAGCACGACATCCGGATTATTAATATAGACGAAACGGGAAGCATGGATTTTGTGGTGTACGGCTATATGAACTGCGGTGTCCACGAGGGAAAGGTGGGCATCTGTGTGTATCATTATGACAGCGTGGTCAATACGATTGAGGAGGAGCTGTTTATTCCGTCGAACCGGAGCTACCAGGTCATGAAGGCAGATTTGGGGCAGCTGATGTATAAGAATGCCCAGGGCGTGTTTTTTATGATGGTGGACGGGACCGTGTACCGGATTGAACTGGATACGATGGAGGTACAGGAATTTATTACCGGATTAAAGGCCGGGGCGTATACGATTTCCCAATCCCATCAGTATTTCGCATGGACAGACAGTAAGGATCCGAATGCATCCTCCGAGATCCGTTTTATTGATTTGGAAACGGAGGAACGTAAGGAGGTTGCGGCAGGCAGCGGGGAATTTTTAAAGCCGCTTGGGTTTATGGACGAGGATTTTGTGTACGGCGTGGCAAGGGAGTCCGATATTTATCAGGATCTTACGGGCAATACGATTTTTCCGATGTACCAGGTGAGGATTGCCAATGCGAAATTTCTGGAAAATTTAAAGTCCTATCAGAAGGAGGGGTATTTTGTCTCCGGAATTGAAATTGAAGATTACATTATGTATTTAAACCGGATCCAGTTTAACGGCATGGCATACGTGGAAGCGCCGCAGGATACGATTATGAACCGGGAAGGGGACAGCGGTACGGTGGTCGGTGTCCATACGACGGTAACGGAAGTAAAAGAAACGCAGGTACAGCTGACTTTGGCCGGGCCGGCAAAGGGGACGGCGGCAAAGGTGATGACGCCGAAGGAAATCGTTGTGGAGGAGGATCGGGAAATTGCGATCGAGCATTCCGGCAAGGAAGGCTGTTATTACGCTTATGCCAGGGGAGACGTGCTGAAGGTGACGGAGCGTCTGACAGAGGCAATCGCGGCGGCAAATGAAGAAATGGGCGTTGTAATCGGCGGAAAGCAGCAATATATCTGGAAACGGGCCAGGAAGTCCCTACAGCCGGAGATCGAGGCGCGTGCCGGAGAGGAAGACGCGGGGGCTTCTTCCGTCGCCCGGTGCATCAGCGCCCTGCTGGTGCATGAATCCATTCATATAAATGTTTCGGCGCTGTTAGAGCAGGGTAAAACGTTTAAGGAGATTTTGGAGACGGCAATGGAAGACGTGATGGTTCTGGATTTGATGGGGTGTGCGCTCGAAGAGGTTTTGTATTATGTGAATATGGGCACGCCGGTATTTGCGATGCGAAGCGATTCGGATGCGGTGCTTGTGACGGGGTATGATGCACAGAATGTGATTTTGTATGATCCGCTGAACGGAGAGGCGGAAAAGATGGGGATTTCGGATGCGGCGCAGATGTTTGGAAATGTAGGGAATGTCTTTTGCGGGTATATTGCGGAGCGGTAGCTCCGCAAACCTACATAAATATGCATAATTTTTCCCCCGGGAAAACATTTCTTTCGTGGATTTTACTGATTTTCCAAAAACATATTGTAAAATGTAAAATAATAGTTTATATTAATGAATGTGCTTTAGGAGGAAAGAAATCATGAGCAAAAAAAAGATTGTAGTTTCTAATGTATCAAAGGAGTATGATAACCCGATTGCTGAGTTGGTGCAGGTTGCCTGTCAGTTTGACAGCAGGATCATTTTAGAAAGTGAGAACCGCAAAATCAATGCCAAGAGCATTATGGGAATCATGGCCTTTAACCCCTCGAAAGGGATGACGGTGAATATCGTCACAGAAGGTAATGACGAACAGGAAGCATTACAGGCAATGGAAAAGTTTCTAGTGTGTGAATAGTTTAGGATTAGGGAGGTCAATGATAATGCAAGAAGGATTAAAGAAAACATCCGGACAAGCAGAAAAGGGCAAAGAAACGACGACAGCAAAGGCAGACAAGACAGCAAAGGTATCCGTTCAGGCAGAAGTAAAAGCAGATCCGGTAAAGAAAGCGGCAGAGCCGAAGAAAGCAGAACCGAAAAAGGAAGAGCCGGTAAAGAAAGCAGAAGCAAAGAAAGAAGAACTGAAAAAAGAAGCGGCCAAAAAAGAACCTGCAGCAGCTAAGGCGCAGGCAGAGAAGGCAGCAAAGAAAGAGAAAAAAACGGTGAAAGAGCCGGTTGTTCCGGAATTTGTGCTTCAGTTTGATGACAATGGTACACAAGAGGCAGACTTAGCTGATGTCGTAACGAAGATAAAAGCTGCCTATGTTGCGGAAGGCCATCGTGAATCCTCCATTAAAGCGCTGCGTGTATACTTAAAGCCGCAGGATTGGAAAGCATATTATGTCATTAACAATAAAATAGAAGGGCAGATCGATTTGTTTTAATGCGAACGGATCGCCGCGGAATCACAATATAAAAGAAACAGAAATAAAAAGCTGCCGCAGGGAAGGGCTTGGGTTCCTCCCTGCGGCAGCTTTTTGCTGTTCTGTTTGAGCCGGTTGTCAGGCTCAGGCGCGTGACTTTTTGTATTTTTCAAGGACGCGCTGGATACGTTCGTAAGGGTCTAACAAATCGCTGATGGAAACATCGTGGTTTAACGTGTCGATAATATACGCGATGTATTTGCTCATATCACAGTTGATGTAATAAGGCTTGGCCAAAAGCGCTTCATCCTGGTAGGTCAAATTCGTCGTTAAGACGCGGTAGATAATCCCATCTTCGTATGCCTTGTCAAATTTGTCCAGGCCGTTGGTAAACAGTCCGAATGTGGAAATGGCAAAAATCCGTCCTGCTTTGCGTTTCTTTAATTCGGTGGCGACATCAATCATACTGTCACCGGAAGAAATCATATCGTCGATAATCAGTACATCCTTCCCTTCCACGGAAGAACCCAGGAATTCATGCGCCACAATCGGGTTGCGTCCGTCTACCAGCTTGCTGTAATCGCGGCGTTTGTAGAACATGCCCATGTCAAGCCCGAGCACGTTGGCAAGGTAAATAGCGCGGTTGGTGCCGCCTTCATCCGGGCTGATAACCATCATGTGGTCACTGTCGATGGTAAGATCCTTTACATTGTTGAGCAGGCCCTTGATGAACTGGTACGCAGGCTGTACGGTGTCAAATCCCTTTAACGGGATTGCGTTCTGTACCTTCGGATCATGTGCGTCAAAGGTAATGATGTTGTCTACCCCCATGTGGATCAGATCCTGAAGGGCCAGTGCACAGTCTAAGGATTCTCTGGAGGTACGCTTGTGCTGCCGGCTTTCGTATAAAAACGGGATAATTACCGTGATCCGGCGCGCCTTGCCGCCGACTGCGGCAATGATGCGTTTTAAGTCCGCAAAATGATCGTCCGGGGACATGAGGTTTTCGTGTCCGCACAGCTTGTAGCTTAAGTGGTGATTGGTTACGTCAACCATCAGGTAAAGGTCATACCCGCGGACCGAGTCCCGGATAACGCCTTTTGCTTCGCCGCTTCCGAACCGCGGGCAGTCGGCATCTAAAATGTAGGTGTCCCGCTTATAGCGGTGAAAGGTGATGGTGTCTGCATGTCCGTGTTCACGCTTTGCGCGCCATTTGACCAGGTACTTGTCCACCCGTTCGCCCATCTCTTTGATGCTTTCAAGCGGAATCAGTCCAAGCGTGCCTTTGGGAATGGTCTGTAGTAATTTTTCATCGTTTGCCATAGCAATCCTCCCTGAAAATAAAACTTTGGTTTTTATTGATCAATAGATTATTATCTAATGGATCCCGGTTGATTCATGAAGTTTTTTCTGGATGCGGATATCGTCTCCAAACAGCTTGAATATCACGTAATGGCTGGAAATCCTGGAAAATATACGTTCGGAGTACGTTTCCGCAACCTGCCCCAAAGGCAGGTTGGTCGAAATAATCGTGGATTTCTTACGGAGTATCCGCTCGTTTAAACATAAAAACAACTGTGAGGTCGTAAAAGAGTTCGGCATCTCTGTGCCCAGATCGTCGATAATCAGAAGATCGCATTCAAAAATATTCTGATGTGCAGCGATGATATCTTCATCAGATGTTTTGCGGAATGTGTTTTTCTCAAAAATCTCAAACAGCTGGAACGCCGTAAAATAAATGACGGAATGCCCGGTGTCCAGCAGCTCTTTTGCAATGCAGTTGGACAGGAATGTCTTGCCGACTCCCGTATCTCCGTAAAAAAAGAGGTTGGAGAACGAAAGGTCAAACGAATTGATAAAATGCCGGCATTCTTTTACGGCATTATGCATGGTTTCAAAAGACGACAGCCCGGTGGCCGGGTTGTGGTCGGTTTTCGAGTAGTAGTCATAAGAAAAATGCTCGAAATTTTCTTCCTGTAAAATCCCGCGGATATTCGACTGGGTATACACCAGGTCGATGGCGCGCTGCGTAAAGCAATGGCATCGTTCATTGCCGATATACCCGGTATCCTTGCAGTCTTTGCACTGATAGGTGGGTTCGAGATATTTCTGCGAATAGCCCAGTTCCCGTAAAATATCATTGTGCTGTCGTTTGTATCCGTCCAACATCTCGCGCAGCTCGGCAAGTGCGGAAACGTCGCCGTTTAACAATTTCTTGGCCTGGAAAAGGGAGCAGGAAGCAATGGCATCATCAATCGCTTTTAAGCGTGTGTCCTTGCTGTATACTTCTTTGATACGGGCTTCCATTTCATGCCGGTTGCGCGTCTGCGCGGCATGATATTCACGTATGATTTCGTCGTATTGCGTATTGCTTAGTGGCATAGCGGTTCTCCCTGTGTGTTTAGTGCGTTGTGTTTAAAAGCTGCTTTTCTAACTGATCGTAATTATAAGTCCGCTGCGGGAAATTGTTAAAACGGTTGGGTGCGGGCCGTGCCGTGTTTTCTCTGGATTTGGCGGCGGAACGTGTTTTCTGGTGCGCCGCGTCTAGCCTGGCAATATCGTTTACGGTATGTACGTTGCTTTTGTACCAGTTGGTTAAGATGGTGTCGGCATATTCAAAGCTGGGCTTGCCGGTGGCCGCAATGGTGCGTCGGCAGGCTTCTTTGATCAGATCCATGGAAAGGGCATAGGAGCCTGTCCATTTGCGGATGACCGACAGCTCGGAAGCAATTAGGTTGCGTCCGCTGATGCCGAATGCCTTCATGACGGCATAGGTGTCCTTGTGGTGCAGGCTGTGTTCCTTCTTGGCTTCCGCGACGGAATGGATGCCGGAATCCGCCCAGGAGAATGCAATTTTCTCCATATACCGCAGGCTCTTATGCCCGTTGCTGATACAGGTTTCAATCAGGTATTCAATCAAATCCGTAGAAAACCGCAGCCCGTCGTACCAGTACAGGATGGTCTGGATGTCGGTCGCGTTTAACGTTCTGCCCAGGTAGTTTTCCGTAATAAACAAAATTTCCTGTACGGCTTCTTCGTTTTGGAACGCGTCCAGCTGCTCCCTGGTGTATTCCGCCGGCTTTTTATCGTTTGTATGAAAAGAGGGAGCGGCGGCATCTGCCTTTTCCGAAACGTGGGTGTCGGCCGGAACCGTCAGCGCAATGCCCGAAACCTCGCGGTTCTCGTCATAGCATAGCTTTAAAAGCTGCATTTTTTCCCAGTAGGCCAGCGCGCGCAGAATGTCCTTTTCCGTGTGCTCAAAGGTGTCTGCAAGCTCGGAAATGGTGCAGGCCTGCCGGTTTAAGTTCATACAGCGCAGCAGGTAAAGGTAGATCTTTACGAATTCCCCGTTGGCATTTGTCATATACTTGTCTATGAAGATGTTCGGGATGCTGGTGGAAGTAAGTAAACCGTTTCCGGTTAAGGTAATATTAGCCATTGCTTTGTCCTCTTTTTCGTTTTTGTCTGATTCTGTTCCCAAATTATAGCATGGCTTTTCGGGTTTGAAAAGGGCTAATTTTGCCTAAAATCCAGTAAAATCAATGCTTTGACGGAATGTGGATAATGTGGATAAATCAGGTTGAAAACGAAAACACCGTGTAAATCCGGTCAGTCGGAGGGGAGAAAAAATCCACATTGCAAATGTTTATAAAACAACACCCGGAATGTGGATAATGTGGATAACTTAGTGCATAAGTAGTGCTTCACCGATGTTCACAACGTCTCCCGCACCCATAGTTATCAACAGATCACCGTGTATACATTTTTTTCGCAAAAACTGTTCGATTTCGGAAAAAGACGGAAAATAATAGGCCTCCCTGCCAAGGTCTGTCAGGCCCTTTTGCAGTGCCAGAGAGCTCATGCCGAGCGTATCCGTTTCGCGTGCGGCATAAATATCGGCGAGTACGACAAGGTCGGCGCCGGCAAGCGCCCGGATAAATTCGTCGAAAAAGGCTTTTGTGCGCGAATACGTATGCGGCTAGATCGGAAGAGCACACGTCTGAACTCCAGTCACATGGCATGATC
>CAMSEJ010000098.1 GCA_947057405.1 uncultured Roseburia sp. | reverse complement strand
GCACTTAACGCACCAAATCCTACTCTGCTTTTATTTTCGACAGGATTTATTCTAACACAACAAAAAATATCCTGCAACCCCCGATTTTATTCTTTTACTTTCTCATAAATAAAGGTTTCCATTTCCTCCTTCGGAATCCCCATTACGACGGAAAGCTCGCCGTACAGGCTCTCTTCCGCCAGATGCAGGTATTTTGCGTCACTGCTTGTCACCTTTTTGCCGGCGTCAAGCCTTGCTTTTTTCCGCAGATATAACGTCTTAATCATCCGGATCAAATCCTCACAGTCGCAGGTGCGAATGGCTTCTTTGTATACCTGCTCCCTGTTCTTTTCATCCTTTACCCATAAAAGGTCAATTTCCTTGATCCGCCCAATCAGTTCGTCCGCCTCCTGCAAGGTCAGGATCGGACGCATCTTTACCTTCTGATTGTCCACGGGTGTAAACAGCCGGCTGCCTTTGCGGTACACAGGCTCTAAAGTATAGTATAGCCGATCTTCCTTCATACCCGGCCCTTTCATTGTCTTTACTTCCTCTACCTTACACACGCCCGTATTTCCGTACACAATATATTCCCCAATTTCAAACATCCTTCTCTCCTCCTTATACATGCCAATACCACCTGTATTTATTTTATCACTTTCCCCTTTTATTTGTCAGTAATTTTTTTAGAAAAAGATCAAATTTTGTGAATATTCGCAAAATAAAGAGCCATACACTTTGTGCACTTTGCACAAAACTAATCATCCGGACAAATCCCGTATATCATGCAGCCGTCCTTTACCGCTTCCTTCTTACCGTACGGCAGGCTTCCTGCCGCTTTAGCATCCCCTGCTGCCCGCGTTCGGACGCAGAACGCCCCTGCGTTTCCTGTCCGGTCGTTTTTTGGTATTTTTCTCTCAGGCACTGTTCGTCTAATTCATATATTTCTTCCCCGTTGATCACAAGCCGTCCCATTGCATACACCTCTTTTTGCAGCACGTTTTCAAATGTGTCCGCACACTGATTTCCGCCGGCATACACCCGCTTTGTTCACGCAAAACAGCCTGCCGGCGCAAACGAACGGTTCAGACACATTCTAATATATGCAGAAACGGCTTTTCGGTTCCGGATAACAGGCATCCCCAATCTGTCATACATCCGCCCCCACCCTCATATCCTAATAAAAAAAGGATTTTTATGGATCAGGAACAACTCGAATATACACCGACTGCCTTTGATGTCGAGACACAATCCAGAAACCTCCAGATCTTAAAAAGCATTATCCCGTACATGGAGGGTCCCAGGCAGCGCAATTTTGCAATGATGGTAAAATTCCTTGAATTAAAGAACGTCGCCTCCTTCTTTGGCCGGCAATCCGTTTCTTTAAGCATGTGCTCCACAGACGACCCGTCGGAACGGCGGATGCAGCTTTTGACGGATATCAAAAAATTCTGCACGCCTGCAGAACAGGATTCCATCGACATGATGCTAACGGCAATGCAGATGTTCTCCTCTTACGACACATTTTTTCACACGCCAACTCCGGAATAGAAAGGAATGCATACACTATGGATTTTGATTTCTTAAAAAACAATGAAAGCTTCAAAAATATTTCCCCGGAAAAAATTAATTTTCTGATGCAGTTTGCCGCTCAGAACAAATCCGGCAACGCAAAAGAAATGTCCAATCTGATCCTCGGGGCCATGAACAATGCCAAAAAAGAAGGCATCCAGTTTACGCCGAACGAAACCGATCTGATTATCGAAATTTTAAAGCAGAACATGTCGCCCGAAGAACAGAGAAAAGCCGATCAGCTTTTAAACCTGATGCGGAACCTGAAACGAAATTAAAACGCAAAACGGCAGCCGTACCCAAAAGACACGGCTGCCGTTTGATCGTTTCTGCAGCATCCTTTTATTTTGCCACAATATTAATAATCCTGCCCGGCACGTAAATCTCGCGGATCACATTGCCCGTAAGCTTATCGCCAAGCGCGGCCTTCCCCTGCGCAATCGCCTCTTCCTTCGCGCAGTCCTTCGGCAGCGTTACGGTTGTCTTTGTCTTGCCGTTTATCTGTACCGCAAGCTCAACCTCGTCGTCTTCCATTGCCTTTTTGTCATACGACGGCCAGCCGCAGTGGAATACCGAACCGGTATGCCCCGTCTCCTGCCAGAGTTCCTCGCTGATATGCGGCGCAAACGGCGCCAGAAGCCGTATAAAGGTTTCCAGCGTCTCTTTATCCACACCGCCGTTCCTTGCCAGTTCCATAAACTTATTATTGTATTCCATAAAGCCGGAAACCACCGTATTTAAGCTGAACCCTTCCAGACGCGTCGTAATATCGTAAACCAGCCTGTTGCGCAGCTTGACAAGCTCTTTCGTCTCCGGGGCATTTTTATCCTTATTGTCCATCACAAGGTGATAAAATCTCGTAATAAAGCGGTAAACCCCATCAATCCCCCTGTCGTCCCACTCGCTGTCAAGCTCCGGCGGGCCTACAAACAGTTCATATAACCGCAGGGAATCGCAGCCGTAATCCCGTACCAGATCGTCCGGGGAAACGACGTTTCCTTTGGATTTGCTCATTTTAATGCCGTTTTTGCCGGTAATCATGCCCTGGTTAAACAGCTTCTGAAACGGCTCGTCAAAATCCAGCGCGCCGATATCATTTAAAAATTTGGTATAAAATCTCGAATACAACAGATGCAGCACCGCATGCTCCACGCCGCCGATGTACATATCCACCGGAAGGTATTTGTCCGCTTTTTCGCGGCTGACCAGCTCCTTCTCGTTTTTGCTGTCCACATACCGCAGGAAATACCAGGAAGACCCGGCCCACTGCGGCATTGTATTCGTTTCGCGTTTTGCGGGCTTCCCGCATTTCGGGCAGGAAGTGTTGACCCAATCCGCAATATCCGCAAGCGGGGATTCCCCGGTTCCGGTCGGCTGATAACTCGTTACATCCGGAAGCAACAGCGGGAGCTCTTCTTCCGGTACGGGAACGGCGCCGCAGTCCGGGCAGTGCACAATCGGGATCGGCTCGCCCCAGTAACGCTGACGGGAAAATACCCAGTCGCGCAGCTTGTAATTGGTTGTTTTTTTGCCCAGGCCGCGCGCTTCGATCAGTTCCGGCGCCTTTTCTTTTAATTCGGCGGACTCCATGCCGTTCCAGTCGCCGGAATTGATCATCGTACCGGACGCTTCCGTATACGCCTCCGTCATATCCAAAATTTCCTTGCCGTCTTTGGCGATTACCTGGACAATCGGAAGGTCGAATTTTTTCGCAAATTCAAAGTCGCGGTCGTCGTGCGCAGGCACGCACATAATCGCCCCCGTACCGTAATCCGCCAATACGTAATCGGAAAGCCAGATCGGAACCTTCGCGCCGTTTAACGGGTTAACGGCATAGCTTCCGGTAAACACGCCCGTCTTTTCCTTATCCTGCAGGCGGTCTACGGAAGATTTTAAGGAAGCCTTATAGATATAGTCTTCCACCGCTTCCCTTGTCTCATCCGTGGCAAGCCCCTTTGCAAGCGCATGTTCCGGCGCAAGCACCATAAACGTCGCCCCGTACAGCGTATCCGGGCGCGTTGTATAAACGGTAATGCTCTCTTCCTTTCCGTCCACCGCAAAATCGACCTCCGCGCCGTGGCTTTTGCCGATCCAGTCGGTCTGCATTTTCTTTACCTTTTCCGGCCAGTCCAGTTTGTCCAGATCCGATAAAAGGCGCTCCGCATAGGCGGTGATTTTTAACATCCACTGCTTTAAATTTTTCTTCGTCACATCCGCGCCGCACCGTTCGCATGTGCCGTTTACCACCTCTTCGTTGGCAAGCCCGGTCTTACAGGACGGGCACCAGTTGATCGGCATTTCTTTCTCATACGCTAAGCCGCGTTTAAACATCTGCACAAAAATCCACTGCGTCCATTTATAAAACGCCGGATCCGTCGTATTGACTTCCATATCCCAATCATAAATAGCCGAGATTTCCTGAATCTGTTCCTTAATCTTGGCTACGTTGTCCGCCGTTGATTTCGCGGGATGGATGCCCATCTTGATTGCGTAGTTCTCCGCCGGCAGCCCGAACGCGTCCCAGCCCATCGGATGGATGACGTAATAATCCTGCATCAGCTTGTAGCGGCTCCATACGTCGGAAATCACATATCCGCGCCAGTGTCCGACATGCAGCCCGTTTCCGGACGGATACGGGAACATATCCAGGCAGTAATATTTTTCTTTTTTGCCGTCGTTGACATTGATTGGGCTCTCCGCCCAGCTTTTGCGCCATTTCTGTTCAATGGCTCTGTGATTGTAAGGTGTTGCCATATTATTTCCTCCTGTAAGAAGATAATTTATATTGATAACATTGTTTCTGGATATTGCTTTTCAAATTTTATCATCATTCTTTTATTCTGTCAATTTCTGTAAGATCCATACAGAGGAATTCTTTAAAAAAATTTCACTCACCCTATTGACATTTTTCTTTTTTTCGATAAAATATTCCTTGTTTGTTTATAATTAGTAAACATAAAATCTACTATTGACAGCACAAAGGAGTATGGCATGGACATAGGGAAAAGAATGAAAGAACTGCGGGTATTTTACGGGCTCACCCAGCAGGAGCTTGCCGACCGCGCGGAGCTGACCAAGGGCTTTATCTCACAGCTTGAGCGCAACCAGAACACGCCCTCCGTGAGCACGCTGCTCGATATCATCCAGTGCCTCGGCACCACCCCGGCGGAATTTTTCGCCGAACAGGGTCCGGAACAGATTGTATTCAAAAACGACGATTATTTCGAGAAAATCAACGAAGAGCAGAAAAACATTATTGAATGGGTCATCCCAAACGCACAGAAAAACTCCATGGAGCCCATACGCTTAACCCTAAAACCCGGAGGCGTATCCGAAGAGCTTCTGCCCCACGAAGGGGAAGAATTCGGCTACGTACTAAAAGGAACGGTCAAGCTGGTATTCGGCACGCAGAAATACACGCTGCACAGCGGGGAATCGTTCGCCTTCCCGTCCACCAAAAAACACCGCCTGGAAAATCCCGGCAAGTACGACGCCGTAATCTTATGGATTACGACACCGCCCAGCTTTTAGGCGGCATTTTTTACACAAGGAGGTTTTTGCAAATGGCAAAAGAACTGATCCATCTGTCCCATATTTCCAAATCCTATGACGGTACGCTTGTGCTGGACGATCTGGATCTTGGCATAAAAGAAAACGCGTTTGTAACGCTGCTCGGCCCTTCCGGCTGCGGCAAGACGACGACGCTGCGCCTGCTGGGCGGCTTTGAAACGCCGGACCGCGGGCAGGTGTTTTTTGACGGCGCAGACATTACTTCTCTGCCGCCCAACGAACGCAAGCTAAACACCGTATTCCAGAAATACGCGCTGTTTCCGCATATGTCCATTGCGGAAAACATTGCCTTCGGCTTAAAAATCAGCAAAAAAAGCAAATCCTATATCAACGATAAAATCAAATACGCCCTAAAGCTGGTCAACTTAGACGGCTACGAAAAACGCAGCGTCGATTCCTTAAGCGGCGGGCAGCAGCAGCGGATTGCGATTGCAAGGGCCATTGTAAACGAACCGAAAGTACTGCTTTTGGACGAACCGCTCGGCGCGCTCGACCTCAAACTCCGGCAGGATATGCAGTACGAGCTGATCCGCTTAAAAGAAGAACTCGGCATTACGTTCGTCTATGTCACGCACGATCAGGAGGAAGCGCTTACCATGTCCGATTCGATTGTCGTAATGAACCAGGGCTACATCCAGCAGATCGGGACGCCCGAGGACATCTACAACGAACCGTGCAACGCCTTTGTCGCCGACTTTATCGGAGACAGCAATATTATAGACGGCGTAATGCTTAAGGATAAGCTGGTGCAGATCCTCGGCGTAACAATCCCCTGCGTGGATACGGGGTTCGGGGAACATCAGCCCGTAGACGTCGTGATACGGCCGGAAGACGTGGAATTGTCCGACCCGCCGGACGGGTTTCTGGAAGGGGACGTCGCTTCTATCATATTTAAAGGCGTCCATTACGAAATCGAAGTAACCGCCGGCGGCTACGACTGGCTGGTGCATACCACAAAAATGTATCCGGTCGGGACGCATGTGGGCATTTCCGTCATCCCGTTTAATATCCAGATCATGAACAAACCGGAATCAAACGATGAAAAGGCGGTGGAAACAGGTGAATTTTAAATGCAAATTCAAACGGCAGTTTTTAAGCGGCCCCTATATGGTCTGGATCGTCGGTTTTATCCTGCTTCCCATCCTTATGATCCTCTATTACGGGCTCACGGACTCTGCCGGCAGCTTTACCTTACAGAATATTACTGCCATTACGGAACCGATCCATATGAAAGCGCTGCTGCTCTCCTTAAAACTAGCGCTTTTGTGTACGGCTGTCTGCCTGATCCTGGCTTACCCGCTTGCCATGATTTTAAACGGCCTGCACCTGAAACGGCAGAGCTTCGTCGTATTTATTTTTATGCTCCCGATGTGGATGAACCTGATGCTGCGCATCCTGGCATGGCAGCTGCTGCTCTCAAACAACGGCATTTTCAATACGGTACTGGAAAGCTTAGGGCTTGCAAAGGTACAGCTGTTAAACACCTCCTCCGCAGTCGTGTTCGGCATGGTATACGATTTCCTGCCCTTTATGATTCTGCCGATTTACAATTCCATGAGCCGGATCGGAAGCGACGTCATTGACGCGGCAAAGGATCTGGGGGCAAATACGCTTCAGGTATTTTTAAAAATCATCCTGCCCTTAACCGTTTCCGGCGTCATAAGCGGCATTATAATGGTATTTGTGCCGGCTCTGACCTCGTTTGTCATTTCCGATCTCTTAGGCGGAGGCAAAGTGCTTCTGATCGGAAACGTCATTGAACAGGAATTTATGCAGAGCATGGACTGGAACATGGGCAGCGGCTTATCCATCGTACTGATGGTATTCGTAATCGCCAGCATGGCATTTATGAATGCGCACGGCAATGAAGAAGGAGGTGCTGCGGTATGGTAAAAAAAATAAGCGGCCGGATTTATCTGTCCGCCATTTTCCTGTTTTTATATTTCCCGATCCTGGTTCTAATTGTTTTGTCCTTTAACGACTCCAAATCCAGGGTCGCCTGGGGCGGCTTTACCGGAAAATGGTACGTATCCATGTTCCAAAATACAGCGATTATGCGGGCGTTTGCCACCACCATACAGATTACGCTTACCGCGTCGGTGCTTGCCACCGTCATCGGCACGCTTGCCGCCATCGGCATCCAGGCAATGCGCCGGCGGGGCAAAGCCATCCTGCTTGGCGCAACGAACATCCCGCTGTTAAACGCGGATATCGTAACCGGGATTTCCATGATGCTTTTATTCGTCCGCTTTACCAGGCTGGGCTTTCTGACCGTGCTTGTCGCGCACCTGACATTTGACATTCCCTATGTCATTTTAAACGTGCTGCCCCGGCTAAACGCCACCAGCAAATCCGCGTACGAAGCGGCGCTCGACTTGGGCGCGACGCCCCTTTACGCATTTTACAAAATTGTGTGGCCCGATATCCGCCCCGGCGTCTTTTCAGGGTTTCTGATGGCGGTCACCATGTCGCTTGACGACTTTTCCATAACCTATTTTACAAAAGGCGCAGGCGTCAACACCCTGTCCACCATGCTGTACACGGAACTGCGCAAAGGCATCCGGCCGGAAATGTACGCACTCTCGACGCTTTTATTCGGCATCGCCCTGCTTTTGCTTTTACTTATCAATTTCCGTTCCGCACGCAAAAACGATATCCATAATTAAAAGAAAAAAAGGAGAACACACTATGAAAAGAAAAATTTTCTTTGCCGCCGTCCCCTTGTTTTTAGCCGCCGTCTGTTCCGGCTGCGGAGACAGCGGAGTCGACGCAAAAGTACTGACCGTTTTAAATTACGGAAAATATTTCGACCCGGAAGCGTTAAAACTCTTTGAAGAAGAAACCGGAATCCGGGTGGAATACGAAGAATACGAAAGCCCGGAAGAAATGTACACCAAATACAAAGCCGGCTCCATTGACTACGACCTGCTTTGCACCTCCGATTACATTATTGAAAAGCTGATTGGGGAAGGCGAAGTGCTTGAAATGGAACACGAAAACATTCCCGGCTATCAGAACCTGGACCCCGCCATTATTGACGCCTCCGCCTCATTTGACCCGGAGCATAAATACACGCTGCCCTTTTTCTACGGCACGGTAGGCATACTCTACAATACAGACGAGGTAAACGACGCGGAAACCGAAAGCTGGGACGTCCTCTGGGACAGCAAATACGACGGCAAAATCATAATGGAAAACAGCGTGCGCGACTGCTTTTTGGTTCCGTTAAAGCGCCTGGGCTACTCGCTCAATACAACGGACGAAGCGCAGCTAAACGAAGCC
>CAMSEJ010000097.1 GCA_947057405.1 uncultured Roseburia sp. | reverse complement strand
ATCACGCTAAGTGGGGGATGCAGATGGCGGGAATGATTTTTCAAACACGCTCTAATAAAAACGAAGCTCCCCGGCAAAAGAATACCAGTAGAAGATACCGCACAGCACCTGCAGGAAAAATACGGCGTATCCTGCTGCCGCCGCTGCCTTCCGCTTCCCGGCCAAAGGCTTTTCCCCGACAAATTCGCAGAAACGGATCAGGGAAACCGTCCACACAATAAACATGGAAATATAAGAACCCCAAAGCCAGTTGCCATGCACCTCCCTGGCTCCTTTTTCGTACAAAAAGACGCTTTCCAGCCATGCGCACAGCTCGTAGCAAATCAGCAGGCGGATGCTTTGCTCACGATACAGCCGCTTAAAATCTATGGCAAGCACCGTAAGCGGAAACGCAAACGCAAGCAAAAACGAAACAAACAGGTTCGGCGTCCAGTTATGTAAAATTCTTGCGTAGGATATTCCAATTCCTTCGGATGCCTGTCCGAAAAAAGAAACCACAAGCTGAAACAGCACAACGAAAGCGGCGGGGATAAATGCGGCAGCTAAAATAAAGTATTTCCGAAACCGTTCTTTCCATCCTTTTCCCCATACGGTCAGGCAAAAATACAGGCCCAGACCCGGGATCATTCCCTGGAGAAAAGAGGGCTTTGCCAAAGCGCTCAACAGCAGAACCGTACTAATAGCCAGGTACCGCCTTTTGGAAAACACCCTGTTTTGGGAAACTTCATCGGCACAGAGTGCAAATGCCAGTACGGCGACTCCTTTTACGGCTATGTTGGTCGGATTATGATAGGTATTGCCGGTTCCCTGTCCAAGATAATACGAGTATGTATACGCCGGCGCATAAACCGGTCCCATAAAAAACAAAAGCAGGCCCCAGCGCCAGACCGGAATTTTGTATGTTTTTGCACGCCCGAAACGGTTCCATACGTATCCGACGCACCAATAGGCAATACAATTAAACAGGGCGGTAGCGCTTGCCGCTGCACCGCAGAGGTTGATTCCCCATTGATAGAGCAGCTTTGCAGCAATATGCCATAACGGGTATGCAGTTTTGTTTGTCAGAAAATCCCATACGGTGTGACGGTTTAAGGATATGGCCCATTCTGCGTGAATCGGGAAATCCCAGGTCAGTTCTCCTCCTTTTGCGACGGCGCAGTAGGTGGCAATGTATAAAAGCAGCGTGCCGCAAAAGCAATCCATAATGTGTTCTTTGTTCCATTCTCTGTTCATATGTTACCTCTTTGTCTGTGTGGCGGCAGCGCCTCCTGCCGGCTGCGTTCCCAAATGCCTGTCCGTTACCTGTATGAAAGGCTTTCTTTCGTGAAGATCCTTTCCGAAAGGGAATATATGTAACAGTTTCCCTATTTTGTTACATTTTGAGAGGCACAGCCCCTTTAAAAAAGAGGAATACGGGAAGTATTTGCAGGTTTCAAAAGTTAAATTCCAAAAAATCTGCTTGAACCGGTATGGTTTTGATGATAAAATATGTATCAGATTAGGGAAAATGTTACGAGTGTCCTCCTGCCGTATCATCGGTTATACTAAACGTGTCTGAAACCGATTAAAATGGCAAGGAGGCTTTTTATTATGGCAGCTACAGAACCGATCAGAGATAAGAATGAGTTAAAAGAACTGGCAGCGTATTTTCTGGACAGGGGCCAGCTTCGCAACCATACGCTTATTATTATGGGAACTTATACGGCGCTTCGGATCAGCGATTTGCTCCGCCTCAGATGGTCCGACGTTTACGACTCGGAAAAGCAAACATTCCGCACCCATATCACGATTACGGAGCAAAAAACCGGTAAACAAAAAACGATTGCGTTAAACCGGCGAATACTTGGTGCGCTCGCCCAGTGTTACCTGCATCGCCGAGGCGACTATATCTTCGCGAATAACCGCAGGGAACCCAAAGCCATCAGCCGGGTACAGGCATGGCGGATTATCCACGCCGCGGTAGTAGAGCTTGGAATCACGGGAAAAATTGCCTGTCATTCTCTGCGCAAAACATTTGGCTACCACGCGGTAAAAAGCGGCAAAATCTCATTAGCAGTCATTGTAGATATCTATAACCACAGCAGTTATGAGATAACCAAACGCTACCTCGGCATTACGCAGGACGAACGGGACGAGGCGTATCTTAAAGTAGAGCTGTTCTGAGAGAAACAGGTTGGAATTGCAGTCAAAAGAGCGTAGCCCTGTGCGGACCACGCTCTGTTTTTTAATGGATAAAATGAAGCGGCGGCAGAATATTTTCGGCGCTGCAGCCTGTCCGATTCGGTTTAAAAACCGGCCCGCCCAATCACAGCCCCGTCGATGCGGCCTCGAAATAATAAACATTCATCCCGTGATCTGCCCGGGGATCCGGATATTCTGCAAAGCATGCCCGTTTATCATCTCCTACCAGCAATTCCGTCCCCCTGATATTCTTCCGATCCAGCACATACAAATCTCCGTTATACCAGACATACATTCTGCCGTCCCTGACATAAATGCGGTTTTCCCCGCCCGCAGGCGCACGGTTCACAATCGAAACGGCACTCCCGCACAGGTTGGCAAACTGCGTCCAGTATGAATCGTAAAATGCCATAGAATTCATCGTTTCAAACAAATCCGTCGACGCAAATTCCGCACTTCCAAAGCTTCTGAACAAGTCCGTCGCAACACAGTCCTCCATATCCGACAGGCGCCGGAAATTGCGGTTCTGCTCCAGCGAGAAAACGCCGTTCGCATACTGTACCCCGGCAAGCAGCAGGCAAAGGCAGGATACTGCCGCTACGCGTACCCACCGGTTTTCGACCCAGTGCCAGATTATATAGCAGCAGGCAAACATGGCAAAAAAATACGAAAACCAGGTAACCGGCATAGCAACAAACCCGTTTTCCCCGACGTTCCCCTGATACATCTCGGCTACCGCAATCGGCAGGGACGGCAAAATAACGCAAAGAAGCGCGCACACGGTTACCATTCCTGCCCTGACAGAAAACCGGCTGCCCTCCGGCTCTTTTTTCCGGAATAAAGTACGCAGCAAAAAGACAAATACCGCCGCCAAAACGGCAATCCGAAATGCCTCCCCGGCAGAAAATTCCCTGTAAAAATCCAGCAGGAACCGGTACTTGGGACTGCCCCATACAAAAAATCCCGGAAAAGCCGCTTTAAACAAATGCCATAAGATCTCAATGGAACTGGCTGGGCTGAATTCCCCAAACTGGTTCCCGGAATAATTGGACACAAACAGCTTCGCACAGACTGCATACAAGACCAGATACACACAGCTTACCGCAAACGGCGCGCTCAAATACGCCGCAATTTTCTTAAACTGCGTTCGGATATCCAGACGGTACAAAAGCAAAAACAAATAAATCGGTGTAAACGCAATAAACGTTTCGTAGCACATTTCCGCCACAAACAGCAGTGCCATTGACCCGGCAAGCCGCCGTTTCCCGCCTTCGTCGATATACCCCAAAAACAGAAGAAAGGACAAAAGCAGAATCGCAAACGGGAAATTAAACAGCGCACAAAACGCATTCGGCGCCGTGTTTTCAAACGAAACCGGCAGAAATGCCGTAAGGCACACCGCCAAAAATGCGGCAAACCACTTATCCTGTTTTAACCGGTAAACCAAATACGAAAACAGCCCGATATCCAAAAACAGCGAAGCGACCTGCAGAATCCGAAAGAGGTAATGTTCGGAAGACAAAAACCCCAGGTACGACGCAAACGGCAGCGTGACCGCCGATAACGCCCTGCCCTTTTCCATCTGTTCCATAAATACGCTTTTTAAAAACGAACCCGTCCCGTGCATCCCGTAAAACCGGGTTGCCAGCTCGTCCCCGCACATAATCCCCTGATTAAAAAGCGGTATCATTACCATACAGCACAAAAGAATGCCTGCCGCCCAAAAACACTTCCGTTTCATCGTTTACCCCTCTTCCTTTGCGCGCAGCCGGCCGGTTGCGGCCAGCCACGCTTTTTTCATAAAAACCGGAACCGCCATGCCCGCTGTATAATACAACGGCCAAAGTCCCGTATAAGAATGCGGGAACGCGTTCATAATCTCAAGCTCCCCGGTGATATGGCAGACAATCCAATCCAAAAGCTTCAGCGCCAGAAAATGCAGCGCCATAATATCAAAGCTCATCCGGCCAAACAGGGCAAACAGCCCGCCCAGCCGTCCGCTCCTACCAATCAGCTCCGCAAGGCACAGGCAAAACCAAATCCCGCATACTGTTACCGGATAAAATGCATATCGGTTTATAATCTGAAAACGGCTCAGCTCAATTTGCCCGATCCCCGACTCCACAACCCATACCAGAAGGAAAAAACTAATGGCAAGGCATACGGGATTTCGGAACCGGGCAAGCGTTTCTTTGTAAATCGCACAGTAATGCCCCAGGGCAAGGACCGGAATCATCAGATACGCAACCTGCAGATTAAACAGCAGCCCATACCCGCGCTCCATTGCGTATATTCCCACCGCTCCCGCTGCGGCAAAAAATACGGCGCGCACCGCTTCCCGCCAGAGCGGCCGGCAAACCCTGCGCGTCAGGCACATGACTGCCGTATAAATGCAGAGCCCGAAAAACAAAACCGGCAGAAACCAGAATGCCGCCAGAAATTCCCCGATACTCTGAAAGGAAATGGCGTTGGTTACGGCAATCACAAGCTCCCCCGGACTGTGCGGCTTTGCGTCTAAAATTCCCATATAAATAAATCCGCTTCGGAATACGAAGTACAAAAGGCTGTAGCCCACAAACGGCCGGTACAGCCCCTTAAGCTTTTTCGCCGCATACCCCCAGAAGTCTTCCACCGTATCCCGAAACAGATATCCGGAGCAAAAAAAGAATACCGCCAGATGATACAGATATACAAACGGCCCTGCATGGACGGTAAATCCCGCCACCGTGATATCCCAGCTTGCATGCCCGATCACAATCGAAAAAATTCCAATCCCCTTTACCGCATCCACAAACGAATCTCTGGTATTTGAACCTGTCTGCATACTGCCCTCACTTTTTCTGAACACGGCTGCAAAGCGCAAAAACCGCATTGACCAATGACCAGAACACCGAAGTGATAAAATACTGCCTCCGTCTTAACAGCGCTGCGGATGTCCTGCGGTAAATCCGGACAAACGGCCCGCCCCAGGTCATCAGCTCCCGAATCTCAAAATTATCCCAAAGATCCGGAAACAGCTCCTCTACCCGCTTCATATAGCTGCGCAGCAGGTGTAAGCGTTTGCCAAACGGCTCCATGCGTATGGGATAAAACGGAAGCGAAATCACCTGGTGCAGATAAACCGAGCCTCTGATCTGCTCCTGCTTTTTGGGATCCAGCTCCTGCATCCGTTGCATGCAGAGTTTGGCGGTTTCTAAAATGACAAACCGTTTTTCGTTAAACGAGCCGTTTTGGATCGACCCCGTTCTCTGGTAGTAATTATAATATGGCTTTTCCAGAATCGAAATCTTCTTCGCCCTGCCCAGGACAATCGGCGTCACGCAGACATCCTCGTTATTTTTGCCGACCGGAAACACAAGCCCCCGGTAAAGCTCCCGTTTTACCAGCTTATTCCAGGAAGCGGGCATCATGGACATGTCGATGACCTGCGCAAAATTGCCTTCCCGTATCTTTACCGCGCAGGGCCACACGACGTCCTTCGCCGGATCGTCGTACACCAGCTTAATATCGCAGACTACCACATCTGCCCGATCCCTTTGGGCGGCAAACAGCATATCCTGATACATATCGCGCCCGATGTAATCATCGGAATCCAGAAAAATCACGTATTCCCCGCGCGCCCGCTCCAACCCGTAATTCTTAACGTCGGAAAGGCCGCCGTTTTGCTTGTCAAAGCCGATAAAATACTGCGGATATTTTTCACAGTACTCCCGGATGATCGCTCCGGACGAATCGGTAGAGCCGTCATTGATCAGAAGCGCCTCCACGAACACATCCAATAATCCAAATGCATCCAGGACAGAATCCAGGCATCTCCTTAAAAATGCAGAAGTATTATAAACCGGAATGATTACCGATAATTTGATATCCTTACAATCCAAACCGAATCCGCTCCCTTTCTCTTCTTTCCAAAACTTTCACACGTACCTCTTTTGGGACATCAAAGTTGTTCAGCGCAAAATCCTGCAGGCGGACAATTTCCTTAAATTCCTGTTCCGGGGAAGTTGACAGCGTAAGCCCCTGCGTCTGCATCCTGTGGTAATTGTAGGATTCCTTAAAATAGGCGATTTTCCCGTCCTTTAAGAGATTCATATACGTATACCAGTCCCCGGCCAGGCGGTATTCTTTGGCCGCCTCAAGGATTTTGCCGTAATCACCGTTGCGGATCACCGCGCTTGACACATTGGCTATCGTGTTGTTGATGCACATGGTTTCCGCAACCTCGTCTTTTCCGTCCCTGACATAATCCCGATCCCATTTGCCGGTATGGAACAGATCGATCCAGGGCCGCAGGTTGCCCATCAACAGCACATTGTCTTCATCCATCGTCAGCGACTCACAGTACGAGATTACCACCTCTTCATCGGAACATGCCTGCATTACCGTCTCCAGAAACCGCGCGTCGCAGCTGTCGTCCGCCTCCGCAATCCAGACATACCTGCTTTTGGATACGGAAAACGCTTTCTGCCACTGCGCAAACACGCTTCCGGAATTCGTTTCGTTCTCAATTAAGGTAATCGGAATGCCTGTCTTATTCTCCCGGATGCACTGCCGGATCAGTTCAATGCTGCCGTCCGACGAGCAGTCGTCCAGAATAATAATCTCCGATACCGGATAGGTCTGAAACAGGATCGAGTCAATCCGCTCCTTTAAGTATCTGGCATAGTTATAATTCGGTATCACAGCCGTTACGTCAAGAAGCTCACCCGCTGCCTTGGGATAACGTCCCTTCTGGCTGTAAATGTCCACCTTGTGTTTCAGCTGATCCGGAAGGGGGGCTTTACTTATGTTTTTTTTTAAACCCCGGCACAGCCTTCTGGCGGCCCGGTAACAGATGCCGTGCTGCCTCTTTCCGTACTCCTCCTCTTTTTTGCGCAGCACGTCTTCGTAATCCTCGCAGACCTGCCGGATATGCTGCTGCTCATACAGCAGGGTATTCATCAGCTCCGTATACGATTCGTCCTCAAAATCATATTTGTAAACCTGAATCCGGATCCGGATCTTCCGATCCCCCTCCTCCAGGGCAAATTTAAGCTCCGGCTTCCCGTATACAAAATAGGTTTTCTCCCCGATCGCCACCCCGTTATGCTGTACGCCGATTTCCCGGCCGCCGGCCGTAATGCTTTTCATTCCCAGCACACAGTTGCAGTTAAGCGGATACAAAAGAGCTTCCCGGCTTCCCTTTAATACCTCAAATTCCAGCTGCAGCTCTCCGCAGGACGGATTTAACTGCCTGGTTACGCTCTTCTGGTAATCAAATGTCCCGTCATGCCCAAACTGCAACTCGGCATAGTAAAAAGACGTCATATCCAAAGAAACAATCCTGTCACAGTCTCCTTTTAAAAAGTCGGTATTCTGCCGCAGGGCAAACATATACTGGTATGCGTTGCCCTCCGGGCGGGAAGCCAGAAACTTAAATACCTCCTTCGGCACGTCGGCATATGTGTTTTGTATTTCGTTTTCCCCTACCCGGATCTGCGCAGACGTCTCCTCCGTTACGGCCCAGCCGCCCTCCTGTGCCATACGGGTAAAAGATTCCCGGGTAAAAAACCGGACATGCGTATTATCCAAAAGCCCGGTCGGATGATACGTAAAACGGTCCATCATCAAATCAATAATAATGGAGTTATGAGCAATGTTCGGAACCGAAGCCAGAATCATCCCGCCCGGCGCAATTACCTTTTTGCACTTTTTCAATACGTCCCACGGGTGCAGCAAATGCTCCAGAACGTCCGCAAAAATAATCACGTCATACTTTTCGTCCGACAGCAGCCAATGGTATTTTTCGATATCCCCCTGTTCGCTTCCAACCAGCGCATGCTCCGCGTATAAAGCAGCCTTTCGGCCGGACTCTGCGTCGATTTCCACAATATCCAGCCGGCAGTCCTTGCTTTCCTTTAAGTACCGGGTCAGCCTGCCGTCCGCAGGGCCAAATTCCAGGACTCTGGACGATACGGGTACCTTTCCGGCAATCCATGCCAGCGGATTGTTTTCATACAGCTCCAAATCAAAATCATACTTTCCCATTACTTCCTCCATTCATGCGGGATAATGCAGACACCCTCCCCGATATAATCCGCGGTTACCGTAAATTCTTTTATTTTTGCGCGGTACTGAATGGGAACGGTAGCGGTCTTATCAAAAATTGCCACATCAAAATAATACCGTCCGCCCAGGACACGGATGCCGTCCTGATAGCTCATCTTATAACAGTTCCGCCCAAACCGCCACGGAATTTTCTTCCCGTCCAGA
>CAMSEJ010000096.1 GCA_947057405.1 uncultured Roseburia sp. | reverse complement strand
AAACGGCCGGTCATGCTACTTCACCGGATCACGCCCGATTTTCCTGTGCTCACTGTCCGCCGCCCACCGCCTGCTTTCACCGGCAGCCCGCTTTAACGCGGAAATTTCCTTCAGATGCTTCTCGTTTTCCGCCTGTACAAACCGATCTCTGCGGCATTTGTTTTCCCACCAGGAAGAAAAATTTCCGCTCTGAACTTCGATGGACCGGCGGTTTAAGACCAGGACATGGTCAATACAGGCATCCAGAAGCTCCCTGTCGTGCGACACCAGGATAAATCCCTGTTTCCCGTTTAAATACTGCCTGACCTGCCGCCTGGTTTCCCGGTCCAGATGATTGGTCGGTTCATCCACCAGCAGAAATTCATTTTCCCCCGAGAACAAAACGGCAAGCAAAACCCGGGTCCGCTCCCCGTGGCTTAAAGACGAAAACGGACGGTATAAAAGCTCGGCCGGCGTATGAAGCTCTGCCATCTCGCAGAGCACACGCCATTCCTCACACCCGGGCTTAAGCTCCCAAAGCCAGTCCGATGTACACCGTTCCTCCATCTCCTTTGTCACCCGGTACGGAAAATAATCAAAACGCACGGACGATGTAATCCGTCCATCGTATTCATATCTGCCAAGCAAAAGATTTAAAAACGTCGTTTTCCCTTTTCCGTTCCTGCCGATAAAGCCCAATTTCCAGTTTGTGTCAACCGAAAAGGATACTCCCTCAAAAACCGGAGCAAAGCTGCCTTCATAGCAGAACGTAAGATCCGAAACACGAATCTGTGACATTATGCATTCCTCCTATCTCATCCGTTCCCTGCTGCCAAACAGGCGGGATTTCGCACAGTGCCCCCTTTTCCTGATACAGACTTTTCCGCACACAAAAAAGAGAGGATATGGAACCCATAACCTACTTTTGGCAACATGGATCAAAACAGCGCCATATGCGCTGCCGGTAACCGACAACCATGTTTCAAAAGCAGATTATTTCTCCATCTTTTCACCTCTCTCGTTTCTTCTGGTAACAGGGTATCACAAATGCCCGAATTTGGCAATAGGGTATTTCAAAAAAATCCGTTCCGCTCACATTCCCGTTTTGTCCTGCATACTATATCCTAAACCACAGATCACCGAAAGGCTTCTTCCATGAACGCTTCCCACTACGATTATGCCGTAATCGGCGGCGATCTGCGCCAGGTATACCTTACCGCAGAGCTTGTACGCGCGGGCTATAGCGTCTGTCAGTACGCCCTCTGCCGTCCTCCGGAGCAAATCTGTCCGAAGCTTGCCGGCGCAGTCCCCACCCTTTCCTTAGAAGACGCGTGCAGCCATTCCTCCTGCGTCGTCTGTCCCATCCCCTTAAGCCGGGACGGCATTTTTTTAAACCAGAACCGCTCCAAAAAAAACATCCCGCTTACGCAGCTTCTGCTGTATCTTACGCCGGATCAGCTTTTTTTGGCGGGATGCATCCCAAAGGAATTTGCCTCCCCTGCCAAAAACAAAAACATCCGCTGTTTCGATTTTATGAAGGATGCCGCCCTCTCCCACTTTAACAGCATCGCAACGGCGGAAGGCGTACTCTGCGAAGCCATCCGCCTAAGTCCCAAAAACCTGCATCAAAGCCGCTGCGCGGTGCTTGGCTACGGAACCTGCGGGCGCACGATTGCCGACAAATTAAAAGGGATGCGCTGTTATGTCACCGTTGCCGCCGCGCCGGACGCGGAAATCTGCCAGGCATCTCCCCTTGCGGATCAGGCGCTTTCTCTTTCTGACCTGTTCGGGCAAATCCGGGAGTACGATTTTATCTTCAATACCGTTCCCGCCCTGCTGTTAAATAAAGACATCTTAAGCCGCGTCCGGCCCGATACGGCTGTCCTTGATATCGCGTCCGCCCCCGGCGGCGTCGATTTTGCAGCGGCAAAGGAGCTTTCTGTGACCGCGCTTTCCTGTCCCGGCTTACCGGGCAAATATGCGCCGCTTTCGTCCGCGCAGGCCGTTTTCGCTTCGATCCTGCGGGCGGAACATAAAATTTGAAAGGAGTCAACCCATGTCTTTAGAAGGAACACACATCGGAGTCGCGTTTACCGGCTCGTTTTGTACTTATGAAAACGTGTTTGCGGAGCTAAATAAACTGGCCGAACAGGGGGCCATCGTACAGACCATTTTTTCGGACGCCTCGCAGACCTTAGACAGCCGCTTCGGAAACGCTTCCGATTTTATCCGAAAAGCGGAAGAAATCACCGGGATAAAACCCATGCTCACCATCCCGCAGGCGGAGCCCATAGGCCCCAAAAGCCTGCTTGACATCCTGGTGATTTTTCCCTGCACCGGCAACACCATTGCAAAGTTAGCCAACGGAATCACCGACACCCCGGTCTTAATGGCGGCAAAGGCGCACCTGCGCAACAACAAACCGCTTTTAATTTCCATTTCCACCAACGACGCTTTGGGCATGAATATGAAAAACATCGGCATGCTGCTAAACAGCAAAAACATCTATTTCATCCCCTTCGGACAGGATAACCCCGCCAAAAAGCCCAACTCCATGATTGCGCACACAAATCTTTTAATCCCTTCTCTGGAAGCTGCGCTTTCGGGCAGGCAGTACCAGCCGATTATTCAGTAAAAAAGGAGGATACCTATGTGTGGAATTGCCGGTTTTTTTCACCCGAACGCCGATTATACCAGGGAGCCCAAAAAATGGCGCAGCGTCTTAAACCATATGAACCAGGTGCAGAGGCGGCGCGGCCCGGACGGCAGCGGCACCTACCTTGCACCCTGCTGCGGCTTTGCGCACGTCCGGCTTAAAATCATTGACCTTTACACCGGGGCGCAGCCCATGGTACGCAAAAAAGACGGGCGCGAATATGCCATTGTCTTTAACGGTGAAATTTACAACATGAACGAACTGAAAGCGGAGCTCATTTTAGAAGGAGCAGAATTTGAAACCGCAAGCGATACCGAGGTCATACTGGTCGGATACATGCTCCACGGCTCCGCCTTCATAAAGAAATTAAACGGCATTTTTGCCGCCGCCGTATGGGATTCGGGCTTAAGAAGGCTCTGCCTGTTCCGCGACCGCTTAGGCGTAAAGCCTTTATTCTACACCAAAGCAGGCGATACCTTTCTGTTTGCCTCGGAAATCAAGGGGCTGTTTGCCTACCCCGGCGTAAAAGCCGTATTAGACCGCGACGGACTGTGCGAACTCTTTGCCTTAGGCCCCGCAAAATCCTATGGGAAAGGCGTATTTAAGGATATTTTTGAAGTGCTTCCCGGCCACTGCATAACGTTGGAGGACGACGCCTTTTCGGACGAAGCGTACTGGACGCTTAAGAGCCGGCCGCATACGGATTCTTTTGACGCAACCGTTGAAAAAACGGCGTGGCTGTTAGAAGACGCGGTTAAAAAACAGATGCTTGCGGATATCCCAATCAGCACGTTCCTCTCCGGCGGCATTGACAGCAGTCTGGTCACCGCCATCTGTGCGAAGGAGCTGCACAGGCAGAAAAAGCAGTTAAATACCTTTTCCTTTGATTTTACGGGCAACAGCAAGTATTTTAAATCCAACGACTTTCAGCCGAGCCAGGACCGCCCCTTTGCGGAGCAGATGGTTTCCCACTGCGGCACGAACCACCGCTTTTTGGAGTGCGGCAACGCCGATCAGTTAAACTGTCTGTACCTTGCCGTCAACGCCAGGGATCTTCCCTGCATGGCGGACGTGGAATCCTCCATGCTCTTTTTCTGCTCTAAGGTCGCGCCGCACAACAAAGTGACGCTGACCGGAGAATGCGCCGATGAAATTTTCGGGGGATATCCGTGGTTCCACAGCAAAACGGCGTTTGAAACGGACGCGTTTCCCTGGTCGTCCGATCTTGCGCCGCGCCGGGCGCTTTTAGACGACGCGCTGATTGCGGAGCTTCGCATGGAAGAATACGCGCGCGCCGCTTACGAAAAGACCATTCACGAAACGCCCGTACTGCCGGAGGATTCCCCGGAAGAAAAAAGGCGGCGGGAAATCGCGTATCTGAACCTGCGCTGGTTTATGGTGACGCTTTTAGACCGGATGGACCGCACCAGCATGTACAACAGCTTAGAAGCCAGGGTGCCTTTTGCGGACCACCGGATTGTGGAATATGTCTTTAACGTGCCCTGGGAAATGAAATGTAAGGACGGCATTGTCAAAGGGCTTTTACGTCATGCCGGGACAAAATATCTGCCAAAGGATATTTTGTGGCGCAAAAAAAGCCCCTATCCAAAGACCTACGATCCGTCTTATGAGAAGCTTTTGGGAAAACAGTTAAAAGAAGTCCTTGCCACGCCGAACGCGCCAATCCGGACCCTTTTAGATTCGAAAAAGGTACACGCGTTTTTAGACAGCCCTTCGGACTACGGCAAGCCGTGGTACGGGCAGCTTATGGCAGGCCCCCAGATGCTTGCATACATGCTGCAGGTCAATTACTGGCTGAAGGCTTACCGTGTGAGAATTGTGTAGCGCCTGCCCGGATAAAAAAAGGGCGGAGGAGCCTTCCCCTCTGCCCGCTGACCTGCTACAGTTCCTCCGGCTCCACTGCCCTGCCGTCTCTCCAGATTCGTTCCAGATCATAAAATAGCCTGTCCTCTTTTGAAAAAATGTGCACGATAATGTCCCCGTAATCCATTAAAATCCAGGTCGACTTCTGGTTTCCTTCTACCTGCTTTACTTTAACGCCCGCCCCGTAAAGCGCTTCGTCCACCGCGTCCCGCATCGCTTCGAGCTGGTTTTGGTTCTCTCCGTCCGCAATGATAAAATAATCCGCAATTACGGAAATCCCTCCAATCTCAATCACCCGGATATCCCCAGCCTTCTTGTCCGAAAGCGCCGCACAGGCTAATTTTGCCATTTCGCGTGAATCCATATTGTACCCTCCTATCTGTTTAACAGCTTCCTGTAAAATTCATATGTATCATACGTCACCGGATCCACCGATCCCCGCCTCTGATCCAGGTAGTGTATCGTATCATACAAAATCCGAAGCACCGCTTCATTGATCTCCTCAAACGCAAGCGTTCTTACTTCCGTCAGGTTCGGCGCCTTGTCCCGGTGCGGTTCAATATAATCCGCAACAAACAGAAGCTTATCCAAAAGCCCCATATTCGGCGCCCCGGTCGTATGCACTTCAATTGCATGCAGCACTGTTTTATCTTTTATCCCGTATTCCGTCTTTGCCAGAAACGCCCCCAGCTTTGCATGCAGCAAATGCGGGTTTTTGCGTTCCACTTCGCGCATCAGGATGTGGTTTTTCTCACAGAGATGGATCTGCCTATCTGCCGGGATGCACTTGGCGCAGTCGTGCAAAAGCCCCGCAAACATCGCCTGCTGCAGATCGCCGCCGTAACGCATGGCAAGGCACGAAGCCGTATACATCACGCCTAACGTATGCTGGTAACGGTTCTTGTCCAGTTCCCGTTTCAGATCCTTTTTTATTTTTTTCAGCTCTTCCGAAATCACAATCATTGTCTTACTCCATATAAAGGGAATGCTCCCTGATAAACGCTTCCACTTCTTCCTGAATCAGGTAGCGTACCGTTTTGCCGTTTCGGATACGCGTCCGGATTTCCTTTGAGGACACGGAAAAAGCGGGCGCATGCACCAGGTGCATATCCGCCGTATACAAAACCCGCGCCTCTGCGATTTTTTCCGCCGCCCGTCCGGCATCGTCGTCGCGCACCGCCACAAGAAGCGAAGCCGTCCGGCAGATCTCGGCGGGATGCTTCCAGCCGGCAAAATCATCCAGAGAATCCTCCCCCATAATAAAATACAAATGCGCCTGCGGATACATCCGGCGAAAGCTCTGAAGCGTCCGGTATGTGTAATTGACCTCGCTGCATTCTGCTTCCAGCGCAGACATGGAAAAGGCCGGATTGTCCCGGATGGCAAGCCGTACCATTGCGCAGCGGACGGCAGGGTCCGTTACCTGCGCTTCGGATTTATGCGGGGATTTCCCGGTCGGCAGGAAAATCACGCGGTCCAAAGCAAATTCCTCGGCGGCATTCTGGGCAATCAGAAGATGCCCGTAATGGATCGGATCAAACGTGCCTCCCATAATGCCGATCCTGTTTGGCTGTTTTTCATTCATACTCGGATGTACTCCCTTACAAATGCTCTGGCACACCTTATTTCGGCAGTTCTATCACCGGCTTCTTTTTGGAAACACGGAACAGGATGATTTTTTTACCGATCACCTGCACAACCTGCGAACGGGTCCGCTCCGCCATGGTTTCGGCAATTTCCCGCGGATCGTCAAAGCAGTTTTTCAATACCGATATTTTGACCAGTTCCCGCTTTTCCAATGCAGCATCCACACTGGAAATCAATTCCGGCGTCAGGCTGGCTTTGCCCACCTGGAAAATCGCATGCTCCTTGCTTGCCATGCTCATCAGGTACGCTCTTTGTTTACTGTTTAACATATGGTTTCCCTTCCTATTTATAATAATCAAATTCGTGCCCGTACATGCGGACCGTATCCCCGTCTTCAATCCCGCGTTCTTGAAGCTCCTGTAAAATTCCCTGTTCCTTCAAAAATTTCTGGAAAAACAAAAATCCTTTTTCCGAATCAATATTCGTATAGCCGAGCATTTTTTCGATCTTCGGCCCTTCCACTACAAAAGCCGCGTCGTCCGCACGCTCAATGGTATACGAATCCTGCTGAAAGAACAGAAGCGCCGGATCAAATTCCTGTTCATAAACCACCGGCGCATCGTCCGTCTGCGCCAAAAGACCGCTGACATGGTACAAAAGCTCTCTGACCCCGGCTCCGCTGACCGCGGAAACCGGAAATACTTTGATGCCGTCCGTTTCAAATTCATCCCTTAACCGCTGCAAAACTCCCTCTTCGTCCTCACAGACGGCGTCGATTTTGTTCGCGGCAATGACCTGCGGTTTTTTGAGCAGATCCAGGTTGTAGGCGTCTAACTCTTTATTGATGGCATAAATATCCGCAACCGGATCCCTGCCTTCGGTGGACGCCGCATCTACCATATGGATCAGCACCCTGGTACGTTCAATGTGGCGCAGAAATTCATGCCCTAAGCCGATGCCCTCGGACGCGCCTTCAATCAGCCCCGGTATATCCGCAAGGACAAATCCCGCTCCCCCGTCCAAATCCACCACGCCGAGATTGGGAGAAAGCGTTGTAAAATGGTAGTTGGCAATTTTCGGCTGCGCATTGGTCACACGGGAAAGCAGCGTCGATTTCCCGACGTTCGGAAACCCGACCAGGCCGACGTCCGCAATTACCTTAAGCTCCAATAACACTTCAATCTCAATGGCCTCCTGGCCCGGCTGGGCATATTTGGGCGCCTGCATGGTTGCGGTGGCATAGTGCTGGTTGCCCTGCCCGCCCCTGCCGCCTTTTAGAATCACCTGCCGCGTATTGTCCCCGGACATATCCGCAATAATCTTGCCGGATTCGGCGTCCCGGATTACGGTGCCGCGCGGAACCTTCAACACCAGATCCGCGCCGTTTTTCCCGTGGCAGTTCTTCTTGCCGCCGTCCTGCCCGTTCTGTGCGGCAAATTTACGTTTATAACGGTAGTCGCTGAGCGTATTGACCCCGTCGTCCGCCACAAACACAATATCCCCGCCCTTGCCGCCGTCTCCGCCGTCCGGCCCGCCGTTTGGAACATATTTTTCGCGGCGGAAGCTCACATGGCCGTTTCCGCCCTTTCCTGATTTAATGATTATTTTTGCCCGATCTGCAAACATCGTTTCCACCTCAACTTTACAATATCCTGTGCTGCCCGTTTCAATTTTTTTGTACTTTTTTCGGAAGGGGATACCACAGGATATTGCAGCCGGGGCTCCTGTGATATAAAATAGACCCGGCTAAAAGTCGGGTCTATCATAACTTCTTATTCGTTGCTGGCAACCGGATAAACGGATGCCTGTTTCCGGTCCCTTCCTTTTCGTTCAAACCGCAATACACCGTCTGCTTTCGCATACAGGGTATCGTCTCCGCCGATGCCTACGTTCACACCCGGATGGATCTTGGTTCCGCGCTGACGGAACAGAATATTCCCGGCTTTTACAAATTGTCCGTCTGCCCTTTTTGCACCCAGCCTCTTAGAGTGGGAATCACGGCCGTTCTTTGTGGAACCGACTCCCTTTTTATGTGCAAAAAACTGTAAGTTCATCTGAATCATCTCTTACACCTCCTTGAATTCCAGAGTAATATATCCGGCCCCGTAACTTTCCTGTATCCCCTGCAGGCCAAGCACCATAGAATCCATCAGAAGCCCCGCGTCGTGTTCCGCCGGGCGGTAAAACCGTACTCCGATCCTGCCTTCTTCTTCTCCGGAATCTATTTCAAACGCTTCCTCCGTGAAACGGTCAATGGAATTTACCGTATTGATGACAAGGGCAGAAACCAGATCGGAAGAGCGTCGTGTAGGGAAAGAGTGTGGTACCTTGTGT
>CAMSEJ010000095.1 GCA_947057405.1 uncultured Roseburia sp. | reverse complement strand
CCATGTGACTGGAGTTCAGACGTGTGCTCTTCCGATCTAGATTATCATCTGCATGCCCAAGCGCCATCTGCCCGTAGGCAAATTTTTCCATTCCCTTGTAGTGCTGTTCGTATACGGCGGGCCGCTTTGCCTTGGATGCAATGATATTGACGTACAAAACGGCTTTTAACCGATAACTCAGCTGGTTGTTGTATTTGAAGTACATCTGGATAATCTGGGGCACGTCCTGTACGCCCCTGGCATCCATAGACATCAGGTAGGCTTCATAAAGCCCGGTAATGCGCAGCTTCTTCTCCACGCCGAGCGCGTACCAGGAAAAGTACCGCTTTCCGTATATCTGGCTGCGGATCAGGTACTCGCAGAGGACGGTAAGCATTCCGTCGTCGCCCAAAATCCCGTAACACGCTTCCAAAAGCAAAAGCGTCCGTTCCCGGTACAAAATTTTGCCCGGGAAGATCTGCTTTACCTGCTCTGCAATCTCTTTTGTCAGCACTTCATGTTTTTTTGCCCAGTTGAGTACTTTTTCCTCAAATTCTCCAAAGCGGTCCAAAAGATACGGCTCCGCCAGATACAGCACATACGCTTCTACATACAAAACAGGGCTGTTGACCGGCTCCATAACCCGCGCTTCTATGGCCTTTAGCCTCTGGTAACGATTCTGTGCGTAATCCTCCCGCAGAAAGAGCAGGCACCAGAACAAAACCGGATCTTCCCTGTTCGTTCGGTAAATCTGTTCGATTTCTTCCGTCAGGCGGTTGATGTACGGCTCGTCCTGGTCCATCAGTGTGCAGATGTAGAGGTAATAGCCCCACTGCGGACTTTTTTTGTCCTTCCACTTTCGTTTGAATTCGTTTAAAATCCACTCCGCTTCCTGCTTTTGCCGGTTCAGCCAGAAGGTCTGCGCCTTGAACAGGCGATACCATGCATTCCCGGGCTGCCGCACAATCAGCTCGTCTAACCGTTTTAAGGTTTCCTGCGCCCATTTGCCCGTTACGATCCGTTTTAAGCGGTAGGCGGTGTAGCTTTCTAAAAGCCCGATACGCGCCTGCCTGACTTCTCCCGCTACGGTTCCGGCGCCCTTTGTGCTGCGCACGGCGCAGACCGGAATTGTGATTTCCTGGCGCACGCTTTTTATGGTAATTCTGCCGAAGTTTTTGCCGGCATGCATGTTTGCCGGGTTTATGTAAAAGACCGCCTTTGCTTCGCTCCCGAAAAAATCGTCCGACGCCATCCACCGCTTGGGGATCTCAAGAAAACCGGCGTCGGATGTGATGTTCAGCTCTATATGGCCCCAGGTGTTTTTAGAAAGCGTGATTTCTTCTTTCCGCTTTTCGGTTATCTGCGGAAACGTAAATTCTGCCTGTTCTGCCGTAACGGCAACCGGCTCTTTTAAGCCGCACGCCAGCAAAAATTCCTCTAATCCAAGGTCTGTTTTCTGGCCGCTTACCATGCCGTCATACGCCAGCCGTTCCTTTTCTTCTTTTGCTCCAAACAGGCCCAAAAAAGCCGGGGAATAAAACAGCTTCCTTGCTTCCTGCCAATGCGCCTGCGCCAGTTTTGCAAACGCTCCCAGGCTTCGTATCTGCCCGGTCTGCGATACCGGGTATATCCTCGTCATCACCGCAAGAAAGGAAAGGCTGTATTCGCCCTGGCTGCATACAACCGTAAATTCTCCTTTCTGAATACTTCCCTCCAAAAGCCCGGCGCTGTGGAACACATACTGGATCCGGACCTCTTCGCCTTCAAATCCGACGGTCTTACATTCCATCCGGGGATTTGAGGAATATACGATTCCGCGCACCGGGACATGATTTCGGCTTATGACCATAAATTCCCCCGAAACATCTTCCCGTTCGGGCACCTCAAGTTCCATCCTGCTCACAGAAAATTCTATGACGGGCTTTGCACATTCTATCCTGCCTTCGGCAAGTTCTCTTATCCGCTTCTGCACGTTTCCTCCTGATCCTCGGTTGCTTTTTTATTCCAAATGGTTATAATTACAGTTACAGGTATTATATACGATCTATCCTGTAAATTCAACCGGGGGTATCCTAATATGTTAAAACATAAAGACCATTTCCACGGCAGTGACCTGGAAAAAATCGAACAGATTTACGGCATCCGCAAGGAAGAGATTACGAACTTTTCCGCAAATGTGAACCCGCTTGGTATTTCGCCGAATTTAAAACAGACGCTCGCCGCGCATTTGGATGCCATTACGACGTATCCGGACCGGGAGTACGCTTCTTTGCGCCGCTGCATTGCGGAATACGCGCATACGGATTTTGAAAACATTATTGTGGGGAACGGTTCGACAGAGCTGATTTCACTGTTTATCCAGATAGAACATCCCAAAAAAGCGCTGGTTTTGGGGCCGACTTATTCGGAATACGAACGGGAAATTTTCCTGGGCGGCGGCGCCACCCATTATTATCCGCTGAAGGAGGAATGCGGGTTTTGTCTGGATCGTTCGGATTTTTTAGAGCATTTGAATGAAAGCATTGACCTTCTTGTGATCTGCAACCCGAACAATCCGACCTCTTCGTCCGTCTCGCGCGATACAATGCGCAAAATCTTAGACGCCTGCAAGCAGTATGATATTTTTGTGATGGTGGACGAGACCTATGTGGAGTTTGCAGAGGATACGGGTGCGATTACGTCCGTTCCGCTGACACATTATTATAACAATATTATTATTCTGCGGGGGACGTCAAAGTTTTTTGCTTCGCCCGGGCTTCGGCTGGGATATGCCGTTACGGGAAACCGGGATCTGATTAAGTCGATGGTTACGCGGCAAAATCCGTGGACGATCAATTCGCTGGCCGTGATCGCGGGAGAGCTGATGTTTTCGGATCGGGAGTACATCCGGGAAACGAGACGGCTGATTTCGGCTGAACGGGCACGGATGTGCAGGGTTTTGCGGGAAAGTAAGGATTATACGGTTTATGAGCCGAGCGCGAATTTTATGCTGGTAAAGATTCAAAGCAAAGGAGTCCGGTCACAGGATTTGTTTGAGCGGGCAATACGGGAGCGGATGATGATACGGGATTGTTCCACATTTCCGTTTCTGGATCAGAAATTCGTGCGGTTCTGCGTGATGAAGCCGGAGGACAACGACAGGCTTTTAGCCTGTCTGCTGCAGAAACAGCATTAATTTGAGGATTCCGGGCAGAGAACATAAGGATGCCAGAGAACTTCCGAAGCGCAAAGGGGACCGGGGTGCTTTAGGGTGAGGGCGATTGTAATGCTGCCGGGTGTAAACAGGCAGGACTGATACTGCCCGGGCCTGCCCCACTGCAGAATATCGGGTCCGGTTTTTTGGAATGCAGAGAGATCAAACGCGACGGTTTTAAAAGGAATTCTCATGCCGTCCCCCGTCATTTTGACGTAACTTTCTTTTAAGGTCCACAGGGCTATGAAACGTCCGGTTTCTTCTTTTGTCAGCTCCCGGGTCCGATTCGGCAGATGCCCGGCGGAGGGACTGACGTACTGCAGTTCTTCGGGACTGCAGCATTTTTGTGCCGTGCGGTATTGTACGGGACGGGGGGCTTCTGTGTCTATTCCTGCCGGAACCCGGGCTACCGCTACCGCTGCCGCGGCCGCACAGTGTGTAATGTTGAAATAACAGCCGGGTGCGCCGTCATATCGGGGCTTTTTGCAGGGCTCGCGTTTTATGAGCTCTTCCTGTAAGGGGATTTTGAAAAAGGCCGAAAATGCATGGCCGAGCATCTGCCGGGTAAGGGTCTTCTGGCGGTCGGCAGAGAGGGGCAGGGCGGACGGATGGATATAGTAGAATACGGCGCATAAGGGGGTGCGGTTCATAGGCAGGCTCCTTTACAGTTGTGTGTGAATGTATTTGAACATGATTGTAACATATTTCCCCGCAAATTCCAGCTTTTTGATTCCAAAAAATTTTTTTCAAAAAACACTTGCATTTTCTGTCAAAACAAGGTATACTGTCCTAGTGCTGATAAGTACGCCGATATGGCTCAGTTGGTAGAGCGACGCATTCGTAATGCGTAGGTCGTCGGTTCGAGTCCGACTATCGGCTTCCCCTTTCAAAGTACCGCAACCGATTCGGTTGCGGTATCTTTTTGTCTTCTTTTTTCTTTATCCTGCAAAATCAAACAGCGACAGCTGGTTTGACTCCGGCAGATCCGCCAGAATTCCCATATTTGCCATCAAATCAATTACGGTTTTGCTGACCTTGGTACGCTGCCTGAAATCGTCTTTTGACAGAAACGGCCCGTCTTTTGCCGCTTCCTCCACGGCTTCCGCCGCTTTTTCCCCCATCCCGTCAATCGTTCCAAGAGACGGCATCAGCTTCCCGTCGATGATCTGGAACCGCGTCGCCTGCGCGCGGTAGACGTCCAGCGGCAAGAAGGAAAATCCCCTGGCGTACATCTCCTGCACAATCCGCATGTCGCGGTAAGTGTCCTGCTCTTTTTTGGAAAGCTTATCCTTCTTGTTCTCATACTCCCGCATAAAATAATGCAGCCGCTCCTGCCCCTGGCACATCAGTTCATAACTAAACCCCGTGGCGCGGATGCTGAAATATGCCGCATAGTACGCCAGCGGATAAAATACTTTGCAGTACGCAATGCGCCATGCCATCATAACGTAAGCCGCGGCGTGCGCTTTCGGGAACATGTATTTGATCTTTTCACAGGACCAGATATACCAGTCCGGTACGCCGTGGGCGGTCATTTCTTTTTTCCACTCCTCTTTCAGCCCTTTCCCTTTGCGCACAGACTCCATAATCGTAAACGACAGTTCGCTGTCTAAGCCCATGTGGATGAGATACACCATAATATCGTCGCGCGTACATATCGCGGTGGAAATCGTCGCTTTGCCTTCCTGGATCAGCGTCTGCGCGTTGCCGAGCCACACGTCCGTGCCGTGGGAAAGCCCGGATATCCGGATCAGATCGGAAAATTCCTGCGGCTTGGCGTCAATAACCATCTGCATGGCAAAATCCGTACCAAACTCCGGGATGCCGAGCGCCCCAAGGGCGCAGCCGCCGATGTCCTTTGGCGTAATGCCAAGGGCTTCGGTATTTTTAAACAAAGACATGACCGCCGGATCGTCCAGCGGGATGCTCTGGGGATTTAACCCCGTCAAATCCTGCAGCATACGGATCATGGTCGGATCGTCGTGCCCGAGAATGTCTAATTTCAACAGGTTGTGATCGATCGAATGATAATCAAAATGCGTGGTCACGATATTGGTCGTCATATCGTTGGCGGGATGCTGCACCGGGGTAAAGGAGTCGATTTCCTCGCCGACCGGAAGCACGATAATGCCGCCCGGATGCTGCCCGGTTGTCCGGCGGACGCCGACGCAGCCCTGTACAATCCGGCTGACCTCGCAGTTACGTTTATGGATGCCGCGCTCTTCAAAATAGTTTTTAATATAGCCAAAGGCGGTTTTATCGGCCAGCGTGCCGATTGTCCCGGCGCGGTAGGTCTGCCCGTAGCCGAAAATCACTTCGGTATAGGCATGCGCCTTACTCTGGTATTCCCCGGAAAAATTCAGATCAATGTCCGGTTCTTTGTTGCCCTTAAAGCCGAGGAAAGTTTCAAACGGAATGTCAAACCCTTCTTTATTCAGCGGATGCCCGCACACCGGACAGGTTTTATCCGGCATATCGCACCCGCCCCGGCCGGAAAAGGCTTTGACCTCCGGCGAATCGAAATCGCTGTAATGACATTCGGGGCACAGGTAATGCGCCTGCAGGGGATTTACTTCCGTAATGCCGGACATGGTGGCGGCGAAGGAGGAGCCCACCGAACCGCGCGAACCTACCAGGTAGCCGTCTTCGTTGGATTTCCATACCAGCTTCTGCGCAATGATATACATTACGGCGTAGCCGTTTGATATGATGGAGTTCAATTCCCGATCCAGACGCTCTTTGACAATGGACGGCAGATCACTCCCGTACATTTCGTGGGCTTTCCGGTAGCAGATATCGCGCAGAAGCCGGTCGGAATCCGGAATCACCGGCGGGCACTTGTCCGGGCGCACCGGGGAAATTTTTTCACACATATCGGCGATTTTATTCGGGTTTGTAATAACGACTTCTTCCGCCTTTTCGCTCCCCAGGTACGCAAACTCCGAAAGCATCTCTTCCGTGGTGCGCAGATAAAGCGGCGCCTGGTTGTCCGCGTCCTTAAAGCCTTTTCCCGCCATAATGATCCGGCGGTACACCTCGTCCTCGGGATCTAAAAAATGCACGTCGCAGGTCGCTACAACCGGTTTTCGGAACTGTTCCCCAAGCGATATGATCCGGCGGTTTAACTCCTGCAGATCCTCGACGCGCTCCACCGGGATTTTTTCGTTGTCCAGCATAAACAGGTTGTTTCCGATCGGCTGAATCTCCAGGTAATCATAAAACTGCGCCAGACGGGCGATTTCCTCCCCCGGCCTGCCGTTTAGCAGCGCCTGGTACAATTCTCCGGCCTCACAGGCGGAGCCGATCAGGATGCCTTCCCGGCGCTTGATAAATTCTGTTTTCGGAATCCGCGGACGCCCGTGGAAATATACCAGGTGGGACAGCGATACCAGCCGGTAGAGATTGATGCGCCCCACGTCGTTTGCCGCAAGCAAAATTGCGTGATAGCTTGGCATTTTCCCGATAATGCCGGGATCGGATGCGGAAAGCTGCGCAACCTGGTTTAGATCGGTTATGCCCCGTTCCTTTAGCATCCCGATTAACTTAATGAAAATCCCCGCCGTACACTCCGCATCGTCCACGGCGCGGTGATGGTTCTGTAACGGCACGCCCAGCGCTTTTGCAAGATTATCCAGCTTAAAACGGCTTAGCCCCGGCAGAAGGTTTCTGGCAAGCGCAACCGTATCTAACACCGTAAACTCTTCCGTTTTGCCCTGCTGCCCTAAATTGTGCTTAATGAAGCCCATGTCAAAATCCGCGTTGTGGGCAACCATGACCGCCCCGCTGCAAAACTCCATAAATTCCGGCAGCACTTCTTCGATTTTCCTTGCGTCCATGACCATTTCGTCGTTGATTTTCGTGATTTCTTCGATGCGGTACGGAATCGGGACTTCGGGATTGACAAATGAGGAAAAACGCCCGGTAACGGCGGCATGTTCTACCCGGACCGCGCCGATCTCGATGATTTTATGTACGCCCGGGCTAAATCCGGTCGTTTCCAAATCAAACACCACATAGGCTTCGTCTAAGCTTTGGCCTTTGGCGTTTTCCACCATGGATTTCAGATCGTCCACCAGATACGCTTCCATGCCGTAAATCACTTTAAAGTCGCTGTCTTTGGGGACGGCGTGGTTGGCGTCCGGGAACGACTGCACGTCGCCGTGATCGGTAACGGCAATCGCTTTATGCCCCCATTTCATCGCACGCTTTATGATGTCTTTTACATCGGATACGCCGTCCATATCGCTCATTTTGGTATGGCAGTGCAGTTCTACGCGCTTTAGCGGGCTGTTGTCCATTCTTGCGCCGCGAAAATCCTGCGCCTTTTTGATACCGATAATGGAGCCGATAGTAAGCTCGCTGTCAAATTTGTCAATTGTGGTGACGCCTTTGATTTTTAAAAACGAGCCTTTTTTCATGTGCTCCAGAAGATCGGACAGCGCTTCGTTCCGGACGAAGATCTTTAGTACGATGGTATCGGTAAAGTCTGTGACCGTCAGGATTACGATTGTTTTTTCGTTGCGGATTTCACGGGTATCCAGTTCAATGACCTGCCCGCGGATCACGACCTCGCCCATTTCGCCTACGATTTTATCTATGGTAATCGGCTCGTCCTCAAAATCGCGCCCGTAAATCACGTCCGGGTTGCCGGAGCGTTTTACGGTATAGGACGCGCCCCTGCCGCCGGCCTCTTTGCGGGCGGCAGGCTCTTTGGTTTTCATGGCGCGTTCCGGGCGGGGCGTATCGGACGCCCCGGCGGACGCGTTTTCTTGGCCCGCCATGCCGGAGAGCCGGATTACGTTTAAAATCTCCTGTTTGATCATGCGGTCCGCTTTTTCTATATGGCTGCCGCCGCTTGACGGCGCATAGGAAAGCTCCGCAATGAAATCCATACCGCAGCGCTCGCAGAAAATTTTTTCCAGGATATGTACCAGTTCATCCGCACGCTCCCTGGCGATAATGGTGTCTTCTAAGACAAGCCGCATCCGGGTTTCGTCTAAAAAGGCGCGTTCGGCGCTGTGGTAGACGTTATAAAGCAGCAGGCTGTACGCACGCAGCTCTGCGGCAATGCTGTCTTTGTAGATATCCATAAGCTTTTTGGCGGTATACTGTCCGGAAAGGCGGTATTTTTCTATGATTTTGACTTCCATGTGCTGCTTTGGAAACAGCTGGGATGCGATTTCGTGTTCCAGGGTGAAAATTTCTGTTTTGTGGATTAAGCGTGTCCCCAGAAGATAAATGCGCAGGGAGGTTTTGGAGCGGTTTGCGCTTATTTTGGTAATTTCCGTGCCGAGCAGAAGGGATTTTAATTCTTCTTTTACAGAAAGGGTGGGAAATACTTCAAAAAAGGGTTTTTGCATGTTCTATCAACTCCGGTTCTTGGTTTTATGCTTTATTGTAACAATTCTATGCGGATTTGTCACTTGTTCTTTTGCAACCGTTTTGCCTTCCGGTTTC
>CAMSEJ010000094.1 GCA_947057405.1 uncultured Roseburia sp. | reverse complement strand
GGAACTGATGCGCCTGCGCCAGATTTGCTGCGATCCGTCTCTGTGTTTTGACAATTACCGAGGGGAAGCCGCCAAGCTGGAAGCCTGCCTGCAGCTTGTGCAGAGCGCGATAGACGGCGGCCACAGAATGCTGGTATTTTCCCAGTTTACATCCATGCTGGAAATTATACAGCAAAAGCTGGACACAGAGCATATCGCTTATTATACGATAACCGGCAGCACGCCCAAGAAACGGCGGCTGGAGCTGGTGAAGGAATTTAATGAGGGAGATGTAAACGTATTTCTGATTTCACTAAAGGCCGGCGGCGTAGGATTAAACCTGACCGGGGCAGATATTGTGATTCACTACGATCCCTGGTGGAACCAGGCCGTGCAGAACCAGGCGACCGACCGTGCGCACCGCATCGGACAGACCAAAAAAGTAGCGGTATACAAGCTGATTGCCAAGAATACAATTGAAGAGAAGATACAAAAGCTTCAGGAAACTAAGAAGAATCTGGCGGATCAGATCGTCGGCGGGGAAACCGGGCAGCTTGGGGCATTGAGCAGGGAGGAAATTATGGAACTGCTGGAAGTGTAAGGAGCGGTTTCCAGAAAACGGTAGAAAATTTATACAAATTATGGACAGGCATTTTGGCAGATTCGCCAATAGATCATTTGGAAGCCCAGTGATATAATGGAAAAATAGGCAAATAATATGTTATTTTGTGCAAAAGGATACCAGGGCAGTTGAGAACAGGAAGGAGGGACGGATACCAGGCGATGGCCTTCGGTGGTCTTTTGGATAAATCATTCCGGTTAGACAGCAATTCGTTTTTTGCCGGAACGAAACGAGATAATACTTTAAAGGAGATAGTGAATGATGAAATGGAAAAAAATTGTATCAGGCATGCTTGTATTTTCCATGGTTGCAGGAACGATCGTGAATGCAGTGCCAATCGCAGCGGACGCCGCGGAACGTCAGGTAACTTCTAATACGGTGGCTGATTATCAGGATCCTTGGATAAGTGATTCCATTCCGCAGATGGATTCCAAGCAGAGCGACAATGTGGATGCGGTAAAGTTTACGCACAAGGAGTGGACCGGAGAAACCTATGAGGATGTAGACGGGACATCAGTGAAGGCTGCGGAAGTATATGGCATCAACCGTGAAGAGGCAGGCATGTTTGCCAGCACAAGTGTTGTTTATGACACGGTGGAAAAAGCAATTGACGGTGCCAATAATTATAACAAGGCAGCATCCAAATATGTACAGTTTTTGACCGGTGCGGATCAAAAGGATTGGTCTTTGGTAGTTTTGCAGAACCAGACTTTGGCACAGGGAGATACTTATAAAGATTTTTACAGGACGGATTATGACATAACGTCTGCAGCGGATTGGAAAACAGGAATTGAGCTTCCCTGCAGCTGGACCCGGCAGGGATTTGATTTCTCAATTTATACTAATTCACAGATGCCTTGGCAGAGCAAATATGATACGGGTGTCAGGGTACCGAATGCGCCGAAGAATTACAATCCGGTAGGTCTTTATCGGAAGACTTTTAAGGTGAGTGATGATATGCGTGCTGCAAACGGCAGGATTTATATTTCATTTCAGGGTGTGGAATCCTCTTATTATGTATATGTAAATGGAAAAGAAGTAGGCTACAGCGAGGATACATATTCTCCGCACAGTTTTGATATTACAGATTACTTAAATGAAGGAAATGCAGACAATGTACTTGCGGTGGAAGTTCACAAATTCTGTGACGGCACATGGATGGAAGATCAGGATATGTATTACGACGGCGGTATCTTCCGTGATGTATACCTGTATTCAGCGCCCTTGGTTCACATTCAGGATTATACAGTAGTGACAGATTTGGATGATAAGTATGAAAATGCAGAGATGTCTATCCGTGTGGATTTGGCAAATGCTTCCACAACTGCGGCAGAAGGCTATAAAGTAGATGCCCGGCTTTATGATGCAGACGGTCAGCAGTTTGTTAACGGAGTAACATTAGATTTTGATACGATTCCGGCAGCAGAGGGAAACGCAGACGGGAAAGCTACAGCTTCTGTCAGCAAAACAGTTCTTTCACCAAAGCTCTGGTCAGCAGAGACGCCGAATCTTTATACGCTTGTGCTTTCGGTATACGATTCTAAATCCGGTGTATATGTGGGAAGCGTTTCCCAGCAGCTTGGCTTCCGTGAGATTGAGTTCGTACGGTCAGAAGTAGACGAAAACGGGAATAGGATTACAGCGGATTCCGAGTATACACCGATTCGGATCAATGGCAAGCAGCTTCTGTTAAAAGGGACAAATCGTCATGACACCGATCCGGAATACGGCAAATTTGTTCCGCACAAAACCCAGGAAGAAGATATTAAGCTGATGAAGCAGTACAACCTGAATGCGTTGCGTACTTCGCATTATAGCAATGACGAATATATGTATTATCTTTGCGATAATTACGGTATTTACATGATGGCAGAAACCAACATGGAATCCCATGCGTTAATGAATGACGAAGCAGGTAAAGTACACTTCAAAAAGATGGTTATGGACAGAACAGTTACAACGTTTAAGCGGTTAAGAAACCGTTCGGCAGTTGTAATGTGGTCGATTGGCAATGAGTGCTACTACAGCAGCAGCGCTTCTTATTCAGATGGGATGTTCTATGATCTAATTTGGTATTTTAAAGACAACGATCCGACAAGGCCGGTTCATTCTGAAGGGTCTAATGCCTCAAACGGTACGGATATGGGCAGTAATATGTATGCATCGGTCAATACCGTATGGAATAAAGCGAAAGACAATATGCCGTATGTACTTTGTGAATATGAGCATGCGCAGGGAAATGCGGTTGGTAATTTTAAAGAGTACTGGGATGCAATTCGAAGCTCTGATAATCTGCTTGGCGGATTCATTTGGGACTGGGTGGACCAGTCAAGACTGTTAGGTCTGGATCAGCTGCCAGCTTCTTATATCATGACTGAGAGGGCCAATAATATAACGGGTTATGTTGGTGTAAACAGCCTGAATGAGAATCCGGAAGACGGTGCTTTGACCGGCAAAAGCATAAACGGCTATGCAACCTTTGAACATGATTCTTACAATCAGGCGCTTGCCGGAGAAAATAAGGCTTTTACAATTGAAGTTATCTGTAAGCCGAACTCAACTGCCGGTAACCAGGTTATGATGGGGAAAGGCGATACACAGTTCGCACTGAAAACCAACAGCGGCAACAGAATTGAATTTTTCGCATATGATTCATCGGCCGGCGATAAGTGGAATTCCGCATATGTCACTATGCCGGATGATTGGGCTGGTAACTGGCATCAGATTGCGGTTACATATGACGGAGGAAAAATTAATTTCTTCTACGATGGAGAGCATATCGGTGAAGAACAGACTAAAAATACCAAGATCGATATCAGCAGTACGCCACTGGGTGTGGGTATTACGGCAGACAATGGCAGAACATTTGACGGTGAGATTTCCATTGGGCGTGTCTACACGAAGGTTCTGAGTGCAGATGAGTTAAAAGCACAGAGAAGCAAAAGTCCGGCGATCGGTGCAGATGATGATTCTGTATTGCTTTGGGCAGACTTTAATGATGTAACCGTAGATGAAAGCAATCCTCCTTATGATTATTATGCAGAAGATTTTGCGCATCAGAGCCTGTATGATGCAGCCGGAAAGTTCTATACTTATGGCGGTGACTGCGGCGAAAGCCCGCACGACGGTTCCTTCTGTGTAAACGGATTGATTTCTCCGGACAGGGATGTTCAGCCGGAGCTTTACGAGGTGAAGTATCAGTACCAGAGTGTATGGTTTACGGCATCAGATATTCAGTTATTAAGCGGTGATATTTCCGTTTACAATGAATATAACTTCCTGAATGTAAATGATTTTGAGGTAAAATGGCAGTTATTTGAAGACGATACAGTGATTGATGAGGGTGTGCTTGACAATCTTGATATTGCAGGGCGTGAAACAAAGACAATCCATGTGCCTTATCTTGAGAGCATGCCGGAAGAAAAGAAAGCGGGAGCAGAATATTATTTGAACCTTTCGGTACGTCTTAAAGAGGATACCGTCTGGGCAAAGGAAGGGCATGAGGTTTCTTATGAACAGTTCCAGCTTCCGGCAGAGGTGGAGCAGGTGGCTAAAACGTTATCTGCTGATGTTACAATAGATCAGAGTGCAGAGGATGCCATTCATATTTCCGGCAAAGATTTCAGTTTTAAGCTGGATAAGAAGACAGGTCAGATTCGGGATTATATTTATAAGGGTGAAACCCTTTTGAATGCAGGACCAGTACCGAATTACTGGAGAGCTTACAGAGATAACAACGATTCTTTGTACCGGGATGCAAATTGGCAGAATGTAAACAAAACGGTAACGGCAGAGATTGAGATCGGAGAAAACGAGGCCGGACAGAAAATAATTACCGTAGATCTGAAATCTTCCAGACAGGAAAAATTAGAGCAGAAGATGGTATATACCATAGACGGCAGCGGTGCAATCACACTGAATGCAAGTGTAGACGCTACCAGGACAACGCTTGGCTATTACAAACGTATCGGTACAATTATGGAACTGCCGGAAGGTTTTGAAAATATTACCTGGTATGGAAATGGTCCGGTAGAATCTTTCTGGGATAGGCAGGATTTTGCGCGTGTGGGTAAATACGAGACAACCGTTTCCGAGTTGTTTTATCCGTTCCTGTATACGCAGGATACCGGAACAATTACCGGAACCAAATGGTTTACGGTAACGGATCCGAGCAAGAAAAATGCACTGGCGATTACAGCAGAAGATTGTGTGGAAGCAACGGCTTTACATTTCACGGTAGATGATTTGCAGCAGGCAGTTCATCCATATGAGCTGAATCCGATAAAGGAAACTATACTGACCGTAAACTGGAAATCTATGGGCGCCGGTAATGAGAGCTGGGGCGCGGGCTTCCTGCCGCAATACCTGCTTCCAAATGATAAGGCATATGCTTATGAATATTCCATTATTCCTTATACGGTAGGTGCAAATGTAATGGATGTGACCCGTCCTTACAGGAATGTTAAATCCGTGTCCGAAGAAAATATTATTCAGGCGGCAGCAGATGCGCTGATTGAACGGATTGACAGTATTTTGGTTACAAACGGCGATACGGCAGATCTGCTGGATATGAGGTCAACATATGAAGAGCTTCCGGAAGCAGCACAGATCATTGTAACAGAGGCACGTTATCAGAAGATCCTGGATGCAATTGAATTGGCAGAGCAGTTTAAAAATGGTGAGATAAGCCTGTATGTTGCGGATAAGAGTCGGAATGCTTTTGATATGAACGTCAGCGCGGAACCCAATGCAAGTCTCGTATTACAGGATGGAGCTGCAGCATTTACGGGGTATGCAAGTGTCAAAGGCCAGAATGCAGATGAAGTATTCAACAATGTAATTTCCGGTACAAATAGCTTTACAATTGAAGCAGAGCTTAATCCAAACGGAGTTGGGAACAGTTACAGCATGATTGCTTCAAAGGGAGATAACAGTGCCGCGTTCCGTATTTCAGAAAATACGGCATATTTCTTTATTAAAAATGCATCCACATGGAAAGTGGTTCAGACACCATTAACGGCTGATGATTTGAATTCCTGGCTGCATGTGGCCGCTATTTATAATGGGAAAGACATATCCGTTTATGTAGAAGGAAAAGAATTACAGACATTGGAAGATGCGGGAGCCGTATCGGAATCTGAGTATCCGTTCGGTATCGGTTATTGCCCGGAGACAGGCCGTACATCATCGAATTCTATTCGTAATATCCGTGTGTATAATACGGCTCTTACAGAGGCGGAATTAAACGAAGGGACCTACACGCCGGATAGTGAAAATGTAGTATTGTGGTATGATTTTAATGAGTATACTTATCAGAGGAATATTGTTGCCCCATCTGTAGCATATGTGGCTCCGGTAAATGGCCGGCATCCGGAAATTCCGGTATATGAAGCAATTGCGGACAGAACTGTAGAGCCGGTGGAATTACAGAAAAAAGCAGATGACACGCAGACAATAATTGTAAATCAGGACGGCAGATTAGGCTTTAACAGCCAGTTAAAGACTTCTTCTGATACAGATAAATTTGATATTTATGGTGAGGGAGCAGCGATGGCACTCTCCTTTAAGATGTATGTATCCAAGCTTCCGGCGGAAAATACGACCATTAATATCCTTGGTAAGATGGATGAGCAGTATGGGTTCCAGATGCAGTCGGGTGAGTTGATTTTGTATATCTGTAATGCAGCCGGCTCATGGCCTGAGCAGAAGTACGCGGTTGACAGTTCCTTTGTTGGTAAATGGCACGATATTGTAATTCTGTTGGATGGTGCGGGCAAAATGCGATTCTATGTGGATGGAACTGCCTCTAGGACAACCAGGGATCACGATGCAACGCTGAAGCATTATGGTAAACCGTTTACAATTGGGTATAATCCGGAAAAAGCAGATACGACAATGTTTACATCCGACTATGGTTATTTAGCGGATATCAAGCTTTATAATCAGGATGTTACAGCGAATCTGACAAATGATTACGGCACAATCAGTGAAGGACTCAGAGCATTGGATCCGATTGCTGATATTACGGTGGCTCCATATGAAATGGAAACAGCATGGACGACAGAAAATGGTGATCCGATAGGTGCAGATGATGTATTTGATACGGCAGCAGGATATCGGGTAACAACTGTTCTCACAGTAAGAGAAGAAGCTGATAATTATGTATTCGACAACAGCAGTGAATATATCAATACTGTTATCAGCCGGATTGAGACTGGGGCAGCAGAAGGTGCAGAGGTAAATGTAGCATGTGAAGTTTCGGCAGACAAAAAGCAGATGACGATTACTGTTGATTATGCGGGAACAGAAATTCCTTCCTGTACCTGTGAAATTACAGACATTACGCTTGCGGATCAGAGTGTTGAAATTCCGGCAATCGAAGAAACGGCAGCCCTTACATTAGCTCCGCAGGCAGTGGTAAGCGAAGGCTGTCAGGCAGAAGGGCATCCGAATGATGTAACATTTACTTACAGTGTAAAGGCCGGTGCTGATGTGGCGGATGTAGATGCGGCCAGCGGCGTTGTAACGGCAAAGAAAGCCGGCGAGGCGACAATTTCTGTAACTGCGTCTCTTGCAAAAGAAGGTGAAGAAGCATCAACATTTACAAAGGATATTAAAGTAACGGTAACAAAACAAACCTCCGGAGAGGTTACGAAGCTTTCGGCACCGTCCGTATCCTTCCAGAGTCCGATGATTGGCAAGAATCCGCAGAATACCGCAGTAGGCGGCGACGAGAACGCGGTGCATTATGATTCTGTAGCGGACAGGACAGCGGAGCCGGCATCTATGGTTGTAAAAGAAGGCAGCGAAGCGCCGGTGCTTGCAAATGTAAGTGGTACTTGGGGATTTGCAGGGCAGTTAGGTTCTACCTCTACAACGGATAAGTTTGACGTTTATGGGGCGGACGGTATGGTAATTGCCTTTAAGCTTTATATAAAAGAAGCGTTACCTGACGAAGTGAATATTAATGTTCTCGGTAAAATGGATAAACAGTATGGCTTCCAGGTTGAAGACGACTGCCTGATTATGTATATGAATAATGCGACGGGGGGATGGCCGGAGCAGAAATATTATTTTGATGCAGATACCTTCTTTGGTACATGGCATGATATTGTATTATTTATTGACGGCGCGGGCAATATGGGATTCTATACTGACGGAGAACTTTCAGAGGCTACACCGAACAGGGCGACGGATGCAACGGCAGCACACAGGGAGAATCCGTTTACTCTTGGATATAATCCGGAAAAGGAAAATACGACCATGTTTACAGACAGCATCGGATATATGGCAGATGTTCTGTTCTATGCAAGCGATGAAGTAACAGCCGGCCTGCAGGGGGCGGAATCTTACGGCGATGTCTGCGGCATGCTTGACGGTGAAGAGCCGCTAGCTAAATTTACCTTAAATCCGTTTGATGCAAAGACTGTTTGGAGTAAAGCGGATACACAGGAGACAATCCGTAAATCCGATGTATTTGAAGACGGTGTTGCCTATAAAGTGACAGCAACCGTGACAGCCCATGAGGGATATGCTTTTGAAAATACGCCGGCATTTATCAATGCGGTAAAAGCAAAGGTAACCGGGGCAACAGGCAATGTAGACGTAGACGTTTCCGAAGACGGGAAAACAGTAACAGTGGCAACGACTTATGGCAGCGCGGCAGTAATTCCTTGTACCTGCGAAATTACAGGCATCACACAGGCCAACAAGACACTGGATGTAAAAACAGACAGCACGGTTGTATTAAACCCGACGGCAGCTTTAAGCAGCAGCTGTGAAGTGCCGGGCCACCCGAATGCACAGGATGTCGTATTCACCTACGCCGCAGCAGGCGATGCAGCGGAAGTGGCGGCAGACGGTACGGTAACGGCAAAGAAAGCAGGAGAAACAATCATTACCATTACGGCTACGCTGGCAAGAGGCGAAGGCATGGAGCCGGCTACTCTGACCAAAGAAGTAAAGATCACGGTTACTGATGTAGCAGCCGATCTGCAGGCAGCAATAGATCGGAAGAGCACACGTCTGAACTCCAGTCACATGGCATGATCT
>CAMSEJ010000093.1 GCA_947057405.1 uncultured Roseburia sp. | reverse complement strand
CTACACAAGGTACCACACTCTTTCCCTACACGACGCTCTTCCGATCTCGAACGAATAATAGAAGCTGAAAAACGGATAGCCCAGAAAGTAGCAGAACAGCAGCAAAGCAGCAAATACTTTTGAAGCCGTCGTCCGCGCGTACCGCCGGATAAACGCCGCGAAAAACAGCGTCTCCACCCATAGGAAAAAGCAGTCGCCCAGGATGTACCCTTTATACCAGTCGGCAATGCGTACAAACGGCTGCACCATTTCGATAAACATGGCGTTCTGCAAGTGCAGAAAGTACATATTGGTCACTTTCTGGGAACGCACGATTGCGGTCGCTTCTTTTAAATGCAGCCCGGCGTCGCTGTTGTAGTAGCAGTACAAAAGCTGCGGGGAAAATATTTTGATGCAGATTGCCGCAACCCCCACCGTTACGGCGGCGATGACAATAAAGTCGAATTTTTCCCATTCGTATTCCTGCACCATGCCTTCCCTGCGGATCAAAAATGCCGTAATACCCGCCAGCAGCGCGTAAATAACCGCCATGGTATAGATATTGACCGGAATATGCAGCAGGCTGATTACGCCTGCCAGAATGCTTCCCATGCAAATAGTGGCCAGAAACGAGAGCACCGCCCACACAAACCCGCTCATCGGCTGGCAGGATTTGCGGTACCGGTAAACCATTACGGTACAGGCGGTAATCGCCGCAAGGTACAAAACTGCCCCCAAAATTGACGCATGTAACATAACCCTTCTCCTTACTTTAAAATAATCTGGTTCGGCGTTGTCGAAAAGCTGTATACCGCCGCTCCCTCCTGTGTCATCAGATACGTGTTTTTCATTGTAGAAAACCGCTTGTCGCGTCCGTTCATCAGCCAGTCCGGCGCGTCAAAAAACGCTGCCTTTGCCCCGATGGATTTATAAAAGCCGCTCTTTAGCCCGCCGTTGCCGTGGTGGCCCATCTGGATATAATCCGCCTGCAAAGCGTCCCCGTAGGTTTCTAACAGGTAATCGCTCATGTCGTCCCCAACGTCCGCGCAAAAGAGCATGGATTCTTTTTTTGCCGTTACTTTAAACATCATGGAACCGTCGTTTAACAAATCATTGGAAAGACGGCCTACATAATCATCATACGCGTTAAAGACCTCAAAAGCAAGCCCTTCTACCGTAAAAGTGTCGCCCCGGTGCACATACGTAAGCTGCGGGATCGTCAGCTTTAACCATTCCTCGTATACTTCCGTTTCGTCCCACGGCGCGCGTTCCAGACAAAGCTGTGGCAAAGCCATGTCTACCGCATAGACTTTGTCTATTTTGATCTTTCCGGGGTTTTTGTAAATTTCCGTAAACGCACCCGCGTGATCCCGGTGGGGATGGGTCACAATCCAGGCGTCCACACGGCCGCCAAGCGCTTTAATGACCTGACGGACATAGTCTGCGTCCGTAACCCAGCCGCCGTCTACGACAATCAGATGCCCCTTGCTGTCCTGCATGGTATAAAACATAAGCTGGACGCCGTCTTTGTCGCCATACTGCGTAATCAGCCATTCCCCGTCATACGCTTCCTTATCCGTATCGTTTCGGAACACGCTGTAGGAGGCGTTGCTTCCCACTTTGCTCAGGCCCTGCGATACGAGCAGATCGGTTGTCGCCTCGTCCGCCGGATAGGCAAAATAGTTGCACGCTTCCATTGACAGATACCACAGCAGCGCTTCCCAGTTTTTCGTATCGCCGCTCATAATCCGGAATATCTGCGATGCGTTTTCCGTTTCCGCACGGTTGCCCTTTATGACTTCGTTGCCGTACGGCATGAGGATGCCCGCGTCGTACTGACGGACGGTCGTAATCAGATCGTTTACAGTAACCAGCTTTTTGCGGGTAATCCCGTGTTCGGCCGCGTCCTGTTCTATGATATTGCAGATATCCACCGTATCCTGCGGCAGCTTGTACCAGTTTTGCTTGCGGTGAAAAATCGTGCCGTTGTATACGTTCGTCCCGGTCAGTACAATAACGGCAAGCATGACGGTAAGCAGCAGATACCGCTTTGCCTTCCCTTCCGCCTGCATCAGAACCCGCGCCGCCGTATATCCGGTTCCTGCGGCCGCAGGCAGCAGCCAGAACATGCGCCAGTAAACCTCTCCGCCAATGCACTCCATAATCAGCTTCGCCGTAACCGGACAAAAGCAGAGGATAAAAAACAGCAGCGTATAGCCCGCGAACAGATACCGCTTTTCTTTTTCTTTTTTCTGTACCAGAAGATAAACCAGGCAGGCAAAAAACAATGCCATCTGCATCCCTGTCCCGTTGTAAGAATCATACATGGACATAACCGCCCGAAACGTTTCTTTCAAAATATGCCTCCTATTCTAGCCGTTCAGCGGATCCACAGGTACAGCCCGCCGCAAAACAGATTCGGCAGGCAGCAGCACGCCGCGTATGCCAAAAGCCGGATGCTTCTGTGCTTTCCCGCAGCTAAAAGCGCAAGGATGCCGAGCAGAACGGCGCTTAATATCACGCCCATGGACGAAACCATACAGCAGCCGCACATCAGAAGAAACAAAAGCGCCCAGTCCCAAAAGCAGGCCTCCTCCTCCTGCAAAAGCCCCGTTGTACGGACCCCCAGGTAAAACAAAAGCGGCAGCAATACGCCCGCCAAAACGGCTTTCCCCTGCCAGAGACGGATCAGAAGAAACAGCCCGGCAGTCCGCTCGCTGTATGCGGAAAACACCATAAGGGCCGTTACGATAACCAGAAAATAGCCGGTCTGTTCCATCCGCTTTTCAGACGCCGTACCGGAAGAAAAAGAACCGGAACCGTCCCCGTCCCAAAACAGCATCCGCCCAATCAGCGCGTACACCGCATACGCAAGCATTAAAAATACAATCAGAAACACCACATGCGCCGTCGTCGCCGGATGCAGTCCCGTCACCTTTGACACCATCGCCGTAAAGGCATGGAACGGGGAGAGCACATACCGCGCCGGAAGCTTGGTATACGCCGACCCGGTATACGGGTTAAATGCAAATACCGTATCCGTCGCAAGCGAAGTCGCCGCCGAAGCCACGTAAAACGCATCGTCCGCATTGGAATACTGGTAACGTAGGTAAACAAACGCCTGCCCCGCCGCAAACAAAAGCTGCGCCCAGATGCATAGCGTAAATCCCTTCACCGCACGCACCGCGGCTCCAAAAATAACCGGCAGCCGCCTGAAATTTACCGCCGCAGAAACCGCCGCCAAAAGCAGCGCCGTCCCCATATAGCTTTGCACCAGCAAAGACAGCGTCCCTTTCAGCCAGACAAAGGGCAGCGCAAACAGCCAGAACAGGCCGAACATCACAATGTACCCGGCCGCCACGCAAAACAGCAGATTGTCTTTTTCTTCGTCCATGCCGGCAGCCCGGATATGCGCCTCTCTTTTTTTCGCAGGAAGCCCGGTTACAAGCAGGCCCAGCAAAAACGGCAGCGCGCCCAAAAACAATGCGGCCAATATCAAACCTTTTACCATACTGTTATCCCTCTTTTTTAAATGCCCAGAATTTATTAATCAGAAAATTCACCGGGACATTAAACAGCAGGTTTATAACAGGGGCCAGAAACTCCGATATATGGAGCATGTCCACCCAAAGCACCATTAAGACGCTGTTTAAAAACAGCCCGGTAAAAGAATAGGAAAGATAGGTCCGCGCCAGCGCTTTCCAGACCGAACGCTGTTCGCCCTCTTTCACGGTAAATACAAATTTATTATTCCAAAAAAAGGACCATAATACACTCAAAACAAATCCGGCCGCCGTCGCCGCCAGATAATCGTATTCCTTCCAGAGTCCCAAAGCCCGAAGGCACAGCAGCACGCCCAGATAAATCACATAATTGACAGCGGTATTGCTTACGCCGACCAGGCCGAATTTTACAAACTGCAGAAAGGATTCCTCCGCCTGCGGCGTCGGCTTTTTATGCAGCAGCAAAAATAAAACGGACAAACACCACAGCGAAACCGTTTCCACTGCGTTCCACAACATTGCGCCTGCTTTTTTCATCGTTCTTCCCCGCTGCATTCCGCGCCGCTTTTGCGCCGTACTGTGTTGGTTTCTTTACAGATAAAGATGGGCCTGCGCTTTACTTCCAGATAGGTCTTTGACAGGTAGGAACCCAATATGCCGATACACAAAAGCTGAATACCTCCTAAAAACATCGTGATGCAGACCATGGACGGCCAGCCGAAAGCAGAACCGCCGTACAAAAGCTGCCGTACGATAATGAATACAATGGAAACCGCGGATACTGCGCACATAAAGACGCCAAAAAATGCGGCTATGGACAGCGGCATCGTAGAAAACGCCACTATGCCGTCTATGGAATACAAAAACAGCTTCCAAAACGACCATTTCGTCTCGCCTGCCACCCGTTCTACGTTTTCATATTCAAGCCATTTGGTTTCAAACCCGACCCAGCCGAACAACCCTTTGGAAAAACGGTTGTATTCGCCCATGGCAAGCAGCGCATCCACAAAAGAGCGGTTCATCAGGCGGTAATCCCTTGCGCCGTCTACAATATCCGCTTTGGAAATGCGGTTCATCAGGCGGTAAAAGCAGCGCGCAAAAAAAGAACGGATGGGGGGTTCGCCTTTGCGGTTGACCCGCCGTGTGGCGACAGAATCGTATCCCTCCTCCACAATGGCACGGTACATCTGCGGCAGAAGCGACGGCGGATCCTGTAAATCGGCATCCATTATAGCGGTCAGATCCCCGTCGGAATAGGAAAGACCTGCGTAGATAGCGGCTTCTTTCCCGAAGTTGCGGGAAAACGATACGTATCTGACACGCGGATCTTTGGACGCAAGCTCTTTGATCACAACAAGCGTGCCGTCCTTTGAACCGTCGTTGACAAACAGCAGTTCAAACTCCGTATCCGGCATACTCTGCATGGTTTTCTGCATTTCCTCATAAAAAAAATGCAGAGCAGCCTCTTCATTGTAACATGGAACAATAATCGTAAGTTTCATAATTTCCTCCATATTTAACTGTCCCCTGTAAATTGTTTTATTATACCTTGAAATGGGGTGGATGTCAAATTTTGGATGGACAGCCGGAGGGACGTCTGACTTATGTACATAAAAAATAGCCGTCCTGCCCCGAAAAGCTGACGACTATTTTGAATCCTTCCGAGTTCTATGATTTCTTCTTTTTTATACGCAGTTCACGAAAAAAGCCGCTTAACAGTTCTGCGCACTCGGCCTCCAATAACCCCTGTTCCATTTCCACCTGATGGTTGAACTGCGCCATTTGAAGCAGGTTGAGCACCGATCCTGCACAGCCTGCTTTGGGATTCATGGCTGCAATGACCACTTTTTGCATCCGCGACTGCACGATTGCGCCCGCGCACATCTGGCAGGGTTCTAGCGTCACGTACATCGTACAGTCTTCCAGGCGCCAGTCCCCGCATTTTTTACATGCCTTTCTGAGCGCGGACAGCTCGGCATGGGCAAGCGTGTTTTTGTCGGTATTGCGCCGGTTATAGCCCCGTGCAATGATTTTGCCCTCCCGGACAATCACACAGCCGATGGGAACCTCTCCCAGTGCATACGCCTTTTTTGCCTGCCTGATCGCTTCCCTCATAAACGTTTCTTCCAAATCCGCCATATCTTTTCCTTCCCAATTTTTTCACAGTATAGTATACTGATTATAGCACTGTCGATACTGTTATGGGAGATTTTTTCAGATGAATTTCAAATACGAAACCCCGCGTTTATACTTAAAGCTCTTAAAGCCGTCGGCCAAATCCGCCCGCCTGGCACTGGATTTCAGTCTTAGAAACCGTACTGCATTCGAGCGTTACGAGCCGTTTAAGCCTGACGGCTTTTATACAGAGGGTTACCAGAAAAAGATGCTGGAACACGATTACAATCTGGCAGTCCAGAACAAATGCTTCCGGTTCTGGGCTTTTGCAAAAAACGATCCGTCACGCGTGATTGGCACAATCTGCTTTTACGATATCGTCCAGCCGATATACGGACGCTGTGAAACCGGCTACCGGTTTGACGAGCAATACTGGCACAGAGGGCTTGCCAGAGAAGCAATGGAACTGGGAATTGCGCTGATGTTTTATGAAATCGGGCTTCACCGGATTGAGGCATACGCAATGAGGGAAAATGCCGCTTCCATCCGCCTGTTGGAACGCCTGGATTTCCAATGGGAGGGAACCTGCCGTCAGTATGCCTGCATCCGCGGCCGGCTTGAAGACCATTTGCTGTATGCGCGCATCAGATAATCCTGTACCAGTATCCAAAGTTGCCGGTCTTATACTCCGCAGCCTTTGCCGTCCGAAATCCGGGAAAGCCGAACATAGAAGCCATCAGGCGTTCCTGGTTCTGGAACACGCCGGGTATCCCCAGAAAATATTCTTTTTTGCCCCTCTCTTCCGTTTCCCCGAGTAAAATATGCCTGTAATTAAAAAATCCGTGCAGCAGAAAGCTGTTTTTGCCCAGATACCAGTATTTTTGAGGAAATTCACGCAGATCGTTTAAATTCATGCGGATGCATTCCGTTTCCTGCCCTTCAAAGGGGAAACAGACTCCCGACTTGAGCCTGAACTTTGCGAAAATCCGCTCCAGCCCGGTTTCCTCCCGAAACTTCTCAAGTGGAATCTCGGTCGCACGGATGTTTCGCTTTTCCTGAGCCTGCACCTGCGGAATCTTCGGGGCGGCTTCTTTTGCATCCGAATCATCATCCCGCAGAACAAAACCGTTTTGGGGCAATTCCTCCTTTGGCTGCCCGAATGCTTCCGGTTCCGTTTGTCCGTCGTCTGCCCCGGACGCGGCTTGCTCCTCCAATTCTCCGGCAGACACGATGTGATCCGAATGCGGCTGTTCCTCTGACTGCTGCGGAGTATTTACGGCTGCAGGACTTGGCACATGCTCCGCTTCCGGTTCGGACGCGTTCCCGTTTTGGATCTGTTCCTGTTTTTTCAGTATTTTAAAATTTTTTCCGGAAACGGTTCCTTCCTTCCAGCGGCTGGCCAGAAAAACATGTTCATCCAACGGTATGAATATTCCCTGCATTTCATCCATGGTCATGCCAAAATCCTGCATTTCTTTTGTATCGAATACGTAGCGGACATCGCTGCCGCCTCTTATGATTTCCATACTCCCGACCGGAATTCCCTGCATAATTTCGTCCTTTTGTGCAAATAAATAAACCGTGGCCTCGGTCTGTTCCGTACTTACACTGCGGATATGCACTTCTACCCTGCATTTGGTGCCGCGGATTTCAATTTTTGCAAATCCGGCATTATCCTGTTTTTCGTCGTCTTCGTATTTATTAATATAGGTGATAAAACGCTGTAATCCTGCCATATGTCCCCTGATTTGCTGTTTTTTTACATGGTATGCCGTTGGGAACGAAAGTATGACGAATTGCGGTCGGTATCCCCTGCTATTCTGCTATACTGGCTGCGACTGCTGCGTTTTTTTCAAATTTTTTTAAAAAAACTCTTGACAGGCTTTCGGTTTTCGTTTATAGTAACACTCGAAAACAGTAATCATTACTATTTTTGAGAAGGTGAACTGTACAAATGTTAAAATACAGCCGACAGCGTGAATCCATTAAGAGTTACCTGGACGCACACCGCACACATCCGACGGCCGAAACAGTTTATCAGAATGTGAGACAGGAATTCCCGAATATCAGCCTGGGAACCGTTTACCGCAATTTAAACCTGCTGGCGGACATGGGCGAGATTTTACGGATTTCCCCCGGCAGCGGGCCGGACCGCTACGATGCAGACTGTTCGCCGCACTATCACTTTATCTGTAAGGAATGCGGAACTGTGCTGGATATTGATATGGAGCATCAGGCGCAGCTTGATAAAGCCGCGGCCAAACAGTTCGATGGTACAATTACCAATCATGTGACACATTTTTTCGGGCTTTGCCCGGAGTGTAAGAATACTAAATTATTATAAAAGAAAAGGAGACTATTATTATGGCAAAATTTGTTTGTTCTGTATGTGGTTATGTTCATGAAGGAGATCAGCCGCCGGAGGCATGTCCTATCTGCAAGGCTCCCGCTGATAAGTTCACAAAACAGGAAGGGGAAAAGAGCTGGGCTGCAGAGCACGTTGTAGGTGTTGCAAAGGGCGTCAGTGAAGATATCGTTTCCGATTTGAGAGCAAACTTTGAGGGCGAATGCTCGGAAGTAGGTATGTATCTGGCTATGGCAAGGGTTGCTCACAGAGAAGGCTATCCGGAAATCGGCTTATACTGGGAAAAAGCTGCCTGGGAAGAAGCAGAGCATGCCGCTAAGTTTGCCGAACTGTTAGGCGAAGTGGTTACCGACAGCACAAAGAAGAACCTTGAAATGCGTGTGGATGCCGAAAACGGCGCTACAGCAGGGAAGTTTGATTTGGCGAAAAGGGCTAAGGCGCAGAACCTGGATGCAATTCATGATACCGTTCATGAAATGGCAAGGGATGAGGCCAGACACGGAAAGGCATTTGAAGGACTTCTTAAGAGATACTTCGGCTAATCAAAAAGCCCGTAAAATCAAAGAAAAACGACATTTTAAGGGGATTGGCTCTTTGGGGCGGATCCCCTTTTTTTGCTTGTCAACCTTTTTTGATGATAAGTACACATCATTTTATAATTTTATATCTATATAGGCACAAAACTTTATTGTATTAAAACATGCTCAAAGAATTGATAATCCGTCCTCCTAGAGCGAACAATGTTGGCAAAGTTCCGTCAGCCAGAGGACAGGGGATGCG
>CAMSEJ010000092.1 GCA_947057405.1 uncultured Roseburia sp. | reverse complement strand
ATGCCGCACCCCCTGCCCTCTGGCTGACTGCGGTTTTGGCAAGCTTGCAGATGAGAGGGAGCGAGTTTCCTGGATTTTTTAAATACTCTCTATAGGGAATATTTTAAATGGGTCGGTCTATTACGAACAAGATAATTACATTTAAGACAGAATCTAAGGTGTTTTCTGATGGAAATTTGTTGAAAGGGGTTCCTGGAGCGTGTTTTTATATGGAATTTTTAAAATTGTTTTGGGGAAAGAGGAGGGCTATGCAGAATTATAAGATTACGGTTGCTTATGACGGTACGCGTTATAAAGGCTGGCAGGGGCAGAAGACGACGGATGCGACGATTCAGGCGAAGCTGGAGGGTGTGCTGAGGAGGGCGTTTGGGTATCGGGTGGAGGTGATTGGATCCGGAAGGACGGACGCGGGCGTTCATGCGAGGGAGCAGGTGGCTAATTTCCATTTGCGGGAACCGCGTGATACGAAAAGCCTGCGGGATCTGTTTAATGAATTTTTGCCGGAGGATATTGCCGTATGCTGTGTGGAAGAGGTTTCGGAGCGGTTTCACAGCCGGTTTATGGCTTCGGAAAAGATTTACCGGTATCGGATTCACACGGGTTCTGTTCCGGAGGTTTTTGAACGCAAGTATGTTTTTTCTCCGAATCATACGGAGCCGCTTGACGTTGCTGCGATGAAGAAAGCGGCGGGATTTTTGGTCGGTACAAGGGATTTTACGTCGTTTTGCGGCAACAGCCATATGAAAAAATCGGCGGTGCGCAGTGTTTATGAAATCGGGTTTGAAGAAAAAGAGACGGAGCTTGCGCTTTTGTTCCGCGGAAACGGGTTTCTGCAGAATATGGTGCGTATTATGACGGGGACGTTGATTGAAGTGGGACAGGGCATCCGGCAGGCGGAAGAGATTCCCGGTATCCTGGAGGCAAAGAACAGGGAACGGGCAGGTTTTACCGCTCCGCCGCAGGGGCTGATGCTGATGCGGGTTTTATACGATTCGGGGAGATTACGGTGATGCAGAGAGAAAAATGGTTTGTAGCGGGGAAGCGCGCGGATTTTAAGGAGATCGGGGCAAAGTTCGGCATTGATCAGGTGACGGCGCGGATTATACGCAACCGCGATATTACGGAAGACGCGGCAATTGAGAAGTATTTGAATCCGCGTCTTTCGGATCTGTATTCCGCTCATCTGATGAAGGATATGGATCGGCTGGCTGCGATTTTGAAACGGAAAATACAGGAAAAGAAGGCGATCCGCATTATCGGGGATTATGATATAGACGGGGTTTCGTCCACTTTTATTTTGCTGGAAGGGATTCGGCGGGCAGGCGGTATTGTGACTGCAGCGATTCCGGATCGTATGAAGGACGGGTATGGGATCAATGAGAACCTGATTGCGCAGGCAAAAGCGGACGGGGCGGATACGATTATTACCTGTGACAACGGGATTGCGGCGATTGAGGCGATTGCATATGCAAAGGAACTGGGGCTTACGGTGCTGGTTACGGATCACCACGATATACCGTATACGGAGGAAAACGGCGTCCGCACGTACCGAAGGAGCCTTGCGGACGCGATTGTAAATCCCAAGCAGGAGGAATGCGCATATCCGTTTGACGGGATCTGTGGGGCGGTTGTGGCATGGAAGGCGGTGCAGGTATTGTATGAGGTATGCGGCATTCCGGCGGAAGAAGCGATGGAATTTCTGGAGATTGCGGCGTTTGCCACGGTTGGGGATGTGATGGATCTGGCGGATGAAAACCGTATTATTGTAAAGCACGGATTGGAGCATATGCGCCGTACAAAAAATCCCGGGCTGCGCGCTTTGATACGGCAAAAGGAGGTTGTGCCCGAGCGGCTTTGCGCTTATCATCTGGGGTTTGTCTTAGGGCCGTGCTTAAATGCAAGCGGGAGGCTGGATACGGCGGTGCGTTCGTTAAAGCTTCTGTCGGCGCAGCGGGAGGAAGATGCCGCCGTCCTTGCGGCGGAGCTGGCCGGTTTAAATGAAGAGCGTAAGGCATTGACGACGGAGGGCTTAAAAGAAGCGGAAGAAACCATTCAGGCACAGAAACTGTATGAAAAAAAGGTTATGGTGGTGTACCTGCCGAAGCTGCATGAGAGCCTTGCGGGAATCGTAGCGGGGCGCATACGGGAGCGGTACCATCATCCGGTATTTGTGCTGACGCAGTCTGAAGAAGGAATAAAGGGGTCGGGGCGTTCCATTGAGGCGTATTCTATGTATGAGGAGCTCTGTAAATGCCAGGATTTGTTTACCAAATTCGGCGGGCATCCGATGGCGGCGGGGCTTTCCATGCCGCAGGAGCATCTGCGTGCATTGGACGAACGGCTGAATGCGTATGCGGATTTGACGGAGGATGATTTTATTCCCAAAGTACTGATTGACGTGCCGATGCCGCTTTCTTATGTGACAAAAGCGCTGGTGCAGGAACTCAGCGTTTTGGAACCGTTTGGGAAGGGTAATCCCAAGCCGGTGTTTGCGGACCGGCAAATCCGGGTGCTAGAAAAGCGGGTGGTCGGGAAGCATCAAAATGTGCTTAAGATGACGTTGGAGGACTTGGGAGGAGGGCGTTATCCGGCGGTTTATTTTGGGGATGTGGAGATGTTTTTGGAGTTTTTGAACGAAAAGGATTTGATTTCGATTGTGTATTATCCGGAACTGAACAGCTATATGGGGAGAGAAGAGGTACAGTTTGTGGTTTCCGGATATTGTTAGGAGGGGAGGGATGCTGGTAAAGGGCGCCGCCGGAAGGAGACTGCGGCAGAGGGGAGGGTAAGCCGGGCTGTGTTCATGGATTAAGTATTTCTAAACAATCCCGCTTTAGGATTTTGAATGCGGACGGAACCGCCCGAAACGCGCCATCCATGGCGCATTCGGGCTTCCACGGACGTCCCTGTCCGTGGATTCCTGGTTTTTGTATGGGATTGTTAAGAAATTCTAAATCCAATCACAATGCCCGGCTTTCCCTCCCCTCTGCCGCAGCCTCCTTCCGGCTACTTTATCAGATCCCTGCAGGTTGAGAGTGTGCGGCGCTGTCAGGAGTTGGCTGTTTTTTACAGAATGAATATGCGTAGTAAAAGGAGAGAATATTTTGTGAGCTTTTTTGAATGTGATTTGGGGGGAATCTTATCTGTAAGCTTGCCAGTACAGCAGTCAGACAGAGGGCAGGGGGTGCGGCGTTTGCCTTGTAACAGGATTTAGCGGCTCTTAAGTATCTCCTGCGATTTTCAGCAATGCCCTGCCACGGATGGCAGGGCAAGCCGGAATGCGCCATGGATGGCGCGTTTCCGGCGGTTGCGTCCGCATTAGAATGTTTAAGCGGGATGCTTTAGAGCCGCTTAATCCTGTTGCACAGTAAACGCCGCACCCCCTGCCCTCTGTCTGACGGATTTTTGGCCGGTATGATTCGATGAAGCATGAAATATGCTTTCAATCGGATGATGTAATTATTATGTTGGACGGGTTGTGGCAGACGGCGGGAGTATGGTTTGAAATGCGATCCGGAAGGAGGATATGATGCGGAAGGAAGATTTTTATTTTGAGTCGGCGGATAAAAGGACGCAGATCCATGCGGTAAGGTGGATGCCGGATTCCGGCGGATATCGGGCTGTTTTGCAGATTACGCATGGGATGCAGGAGTATATCGAACGTTATCAGGAGTTTGCGGAGTTTTTGACGAAGAAGGGGTTTCTGGTTGTCGGGCATGACCATTTGGGACACGGGGAAAGCGTAGCGGATGCGGAAGCTTACGGATTTTTTTCGGAAAGCCGTCCAAGCGATGCGCTGATCCGGGATATGCATACGCTGCGCAGGACGGTGCAGGGGCAAAACCGGGGAAAGCCGTATTTTATGCTGGGACACAGTATGGGGTCTTATATGCTGCGTAAATATATTACAAAGTATTCTAAGGGGCTTGCCGGGGCGGTGATCGTGGGAACCGGCAGTATGCCGGATGGCCTGATGATTCTTGGGATGGGGATCTGCCGTTTTCTGGCCGGACGGTATGGCTGGAATTATAGAAGCCGATTGGTGAAGTTCCTTTCTTTTCTGGGGCCGTACCGCAGGTATGATGTAACCGGACGGGATATCCGGCGCAACTGGCTGACAGGGGATCTGGAGATTGCAAAGCGGTTTTACCGGGATCCGAAGTGTACGTTTGATTTTACCGTAAACGGGTATTTCGGGCTGATGCAGGCGGTTTATTATGATAATCAGCCGAAGTATATAGAAGAGATCAGAAAGAGTCTTCCTCTGTTTCTGGTTTCGGGGGATGCGGATCCGGTCGGGGATATGGGGAGAGGAGTTAAAAAAGTATACAGGCAGTATAAAAAGGCAGGGATTTCGGATGTCAGTATGAAACTGTATCAGGGCGGCAGGCATGAGATTTTGAATGAAACAGACCGTGATCTGGTATATGAGGATATTTATGGTTGGCTGCAGGAAAGGATGAAGTAGTTTTGCGGCGCATGTGCGGAAAGGAATTATGAAATAAATCTTAAGTTTTGCCAATTCCTTTGACAAAGCATGTTTTTTGTGCAAAAATGAAGGCGTTCAATTAAGAGGAGGTCTTTTATATGAAGAAAAGATGGATACAGATAATCAGCCTGACTATGGCATTTGCTATTACCTTTGGTTCTGCGGGAAATGTACTGGCGACTGCAGGCAGTACGCCGGAATCGCAGGCAGCGGCCGACGAGGATGCGGTTCCGGTATCCGGAGAGGCTTCGCCTGCGGCAGGATCCGATGAAGACGAACCGCTCAGGGCGCCGGAACAGACACCGTCCGATTCGGGCGCCGGACAGGGAACGGATAAAACGGGTACGGATACGCCTCCCGCAGGCAGCGGGACAGACGGCGCCCAGGGTACGGATACCGGTCACGGAACGGATGCCGCTTTAGAGGGCGGGACCGGTACGGATACGGGCAGCGGCACAGACACAGGCAATGAAACCGGAAGCCAGGGAGAACCGGATACGGAGAAGGATACCGAAAAGAAGGACGAGGATTTTTCCGGTACGGTTACGGTGGACGAGGATCTGGAGGGCGTTGTAACCGTAGACGAGGATAAGAACGACGATAAGGTGGAGATTAAGAAAAATGACAGGCCTTATCTTGCGCTTGGCGCAGATTTAACCGCGGAGCAGCGTGCAACCGTACTTGCCTTAATGGGTGTGGAAGCAGGCAAATTAGACCAGTACGACGTTGTATACGTCAACAACTCCGAGGAGCATCAGTACTTAGGTTCTTATATTGACAGCAGCAAGATCGGTTCCCGTTCGCTTTCTTCCATTGTAATTGTGCAGCGGGGAGACGGCAACGGCATTAATATTTCCACCAATAATATTTCTTATTGTACCGTAGGGATGTACAAAAATGCACTGGCGACCGCAGGGATTCAGAATGCGGATATTATCGTAGCGGCGCCGTTTCCGATTTCCGGTACGGCTGCACTGGTCGGCGTGTTTAAGGCGTATACCGAGATGACGGGCGATCAGATTGATGAAGAAAACATTGATGCCGCGCTGCACGAGCTGGTTGTAACCGGAGCGCTCGAAGCTTCCGGAGGTGATTCGGATGAAATCGAAGGTATGATTGCTTATGTCAAACAGGCGGTAGTGGAGCACGACCTTTCCAATGAGGCGGATATCCGTGACGCCATTGCAAAAGGCTGCAAGAAGTTCGATATTACATTGAACGATGAAGAGGTGAATGAAATTGTTAAGCTGATGACAAAGATCAGTGAGCTGGATTTGGATCTGGATAAAATTTTAAATGCGGCGCAGTCGATTTACGATAAAATTTCCAATGCGGACGGCGGGTTCTGGGCGAAGATCAGGGAGCTTTTGAATACGCTGCTTGCATAGATCAGAGAGCTGTTTTAACCGGTTTTGAAAAGAAGCGAATTCCCGGACGGGCGTTTGCTTCTTTTTCTTATGCTTGAATGCGAAGGAAATGTCTGGTATAGTAGGTTCAAAAACGGAAGGGAGATTGAAGATGAGAAAGAAAAAATGGCTGGCTGTGATGCTGGCGGCAGCTTTGGTACTGCCTTTGGGGATACCGGCGGACGTTTTGGCCGCGCAGGAAGGCGGTATGGGAAAAACAGAAGGGGAGGCTTTGCAGATTGCGGGAAGCCGTGTGGAGGAGACGGCGGCTTTTGACGGGCTTACAGAGGATCTGCCCGGGCAGGAGGAATTGCTGGAAGGGTATCTGGAACGGATTTTTTGGGGCGGGCAGTCTGCAAAACCTTATGGCAGCCACGCGGCGGATATACTGGATGGTGTGGAACGCAGGGCATACGAAGCGTTAAAGGCAAAAATCGGGCAGATTGCGTCGGGGGAGCGGGCAAGCGCGGTGATTGAGCTGTCGCTTTCGGAGCTTGGTATCACCCAATCGACCTGGACGGCCGAAGATTTGGGCGTGGATGCAATTGTAAAAGACCAGGCAATTACGGAGGAAGCGGTAAATGCCTGGATGGCGCGTTATTCCCCGACGCTTCGGAAGCTGATGCGCTGTTTGCTGATCGACTGCCCGCTGGATTTGTACTGGTATGATAAAACCGTCGGCGTTTCTTCAAGCAGTCCGGGCTTTGGCGCATCTTTAGCCGGAGGGAAGGATTGGACGCTTCATATAAAGGGCGGGTTTACATATCGCTTTTGCGTGGCGGAGGAATACCAGGATGCGTCGTCCGAAACGCCGTCGTATACGGTAGATGCGTCCGACGCCCGGCTGGCGCAGGCGGCTGCCGAAAATGCCAGACGGATTGCGGGAAAATATGCCGCTTCCGGTGATTATGACAGACTGTGTGCGTACCGCCGGGAGATCTGTGAGCTGGTTTCCTATAACCATGCCGCCGCCGACAATCCGGGTACCAAATACGGTAATCCCTGGCAGCTGATTTGGGTATTTGACGGGGATGATACGACAAATGTAGTCTGTGAAGGGTATGCAAAGGCATTTCAGTATCTGTGTGATCTGACCGAATTTCACAATCCGCGGATTGCCTGTTATAGCGTGAGCGGCGTGATGGCGGGAGGAACAGGCAGCGGCAGGCATATGTGGAATGTTGTGACAATGAACGATACGAAGAATTATATTGTGGATGTGACTAACTGCGATGCCGGCACGGTCGGGGCGGACGACAGGCTGTTTCTGGCCGGTGCGCAGGGCAGCAGCACGCAGGGGTATACCGTAACGCTGCCGGGCGGTACAATCGGCTATGCCTATGATTCGGAAATGCACGAGCTGTACGGCAGTATTTTGGATATTGCCCCGTCCGATTATGTATACGGCGGAGAAGAGGACGATTTTCTGGCAAAGGGCACCTGTGGCGAGACAATCGCATGGAAACTTGACCTGAACGGAACGCTTACGCTTGAAGGGACGGGAGATCTGCCGGATGCGGAAAGCGGAAAGCAGGCTCCCTGGTATGCATACCGCACGGAGATTAAGAAGGCAGTAATCGGCGACGGGATAACGGGTATTGGAAATCGGGCGTTTACGGGGTGTGCGAACCTGTCGGATGCCGTGGTACCGCAGTCCGTAACACGGATTGGAGAGGAAGCCTTTTCGGGATGCACATCCCTTGAGAAAATAAGCCTGCCGGAGCGTCTGGCGTATCTGGGCGGCCGGGTATTTTATCACTGCAGTGCATTAAAGGATATCTGGTTTGCCGGCGGCTGTCCGGAATTTGCGTCAAACGACGTATTTTACGGAGATCGGGTAACGGTACATACGTTAAATGCCTACCGGGCAGAGTGGCAGCAATTTGCAGGGATGACGTTTGCCGGAGCGGAGGTTGCCTGGGATTCTTACTGCCCGGATCATATCTGGGAACAGGAGTATACGATAGATAAGGCGCCGGGCTGCACAGAAACCGGGAGCAAGTCCATTCATTGCCAAAACTGCGACGAAGTAAAAGACGTCGTGGCAATCCCTGCCGCCGGGCATAACTGGAAGGCAGAATCCGAAATCGATCGGGAAGCGACCTGTACAGAGCCGGGAGAGCGGTCCATTCATTGTAAAAACTGTAACGAAGTAAAAAACCGGGAAGAAATTCCCGCAGCGGGCCACACCTACGGGGAATGGAACATAATCACGCCCGCATCCTGCGAGCAGTCCGGAACAGGCTATCGGGAATGCACGGCATGTAAAAAGAAAGAAAACGGAGTGATTCCTGCAGCCGGGCATCAATATGGAGAATGGAGCATAGTCACACCTGCATCCTGTACCAAAGCCGGAACGCAAAACCGGGAATGCAGCGTGTGCCGGGAAAAAGAAACAAAAGAAATGCCCACCCTCGGCCATGAGTGGAATACGGAACCCGAAATCGATCGGGAAGCGACGTGTACAGAGCCGGGAGAGAGGTCCATTCATTGTAAAAACTGTAACGAAGTAAAAAACCGGGAAGAAATTCCCGCAGCAGGCCACACCTACGGGGAATGGAACGTAATCACGCCCGCATCCTGTACCAAAACCGGAACGAGCAAAAGAGAATGCAGCATATGCCAGACAGAGGAAACGAAAGAAATCCCTGCAGCCGGGCATAAATACGGAGAATGGAGCATAGTAACGCCTGCATCCTGCACCAAAACCGGAACAAGCAAAAGAGTATGCAGCGAATGCCGGACAGAGGAAACAAAAGAAATCCCTGCAGTCGGGCATCAATATGGAGAATGGAACATAGTCACACCTGCATCCTGTACCAAAGCCGGAACGCAAAACCGGGAATGCAGC
>CAMSEJ010000091.1 GCA_947057405.1 uncultured Roseburia sp. | reverse complement strand
TTACATCAGCATATTAATCAGGAAACTATCCCCGCCTTTTTGCGCTTCTTTTTCGATTTTGTGCCCGCCCGGATAGCCTAACCCAATCGCCCGCGCAACCTTGTCAAACGCTTCGCCCGCCGCATCGTCTAGGGTGTGCCCCAGAATCCCGTAGCTGCCGTATCCCTGCACATTGACCAGATGCGTATGCCCGCCGGATACTACCAGGCACAGAAACGGCGGCTTTAAGCCGGGGTTTTCAATGTAGTTGGCACAGATATGGCCCTCGATATGATGCACGCCAATCAACGGGAGTTTTTTCGCAAAGCTGATGGCTTTGGCTTCCGCAACTCCCACCAAAAGCGCGCCGACCAGGCCGGGGCCGTAGGTCACCGCAACGGCGTCTATCTCCTCCAGCGTCATCCGGGCTTCCTTTAACGCTTCCCTTATGACCTGATTGATTTTTTCTATGTGTTTTCTGGAGGCAAGTTCCGGGACGACGCCGCCGTAAATGGTGTGCAGCGCAATCTGCGAGGAAATGATATTTGAACGGACGTCCCGTCCGTCCACCACAACAGCCGCCGCCGTTTCGTCACAAGAGCTTTCAATTGCCAGGATCCGGACATCCGTCTGCTTATTCATCTTCCGTCTCCCCTTCTTTTAATTCAAATGCCAGAATCCGCCAGGATCCGTCTTCATCCTTCCGCAATACATAATCCTGATAGCTTTTGGTAAAGCCGCTGCCGCTGCGTACAAAATACGAGCTTTCCACGTATGCGCATTCCGCGTCCCCAATCGTAGCGTATCGGACTTCGTTGCTGTCGCATACGGATGCGTTGTTGATGGTCTTTTTCTGGCTGCGGTAATTTTCCACTTCTGTCCGGACCTGCTGCCGGTACTGTTCGGCGGGGTTGTTGTCCGCCAGCTCTTTGTCCATCAGAATCCTGGCCTGATCGGTCAGCTTTTCAAATTCCTCGTCGGTGTAGGTTTCGTTGTAATAGCAGCACATAATCCGGTTGTAAAATTTGACGACCTCCCGCGGGGTGGCGGGATACGAATCCTTGTCAAGTTCCTTTAATATCACCTTCTGTACTTCCGATACTTCCGTCTCATCCCCTTTTGCCTTCCAGTTGGAAAAAGCATAATATCCGCCCACAACCAGGCTGATACAGATGATCCCGACCAAAACATTTCTTACTATTTTCATCGGCTATTCCTCCTCAAAATCCAATTCTGCGGCGCGTCCGTCAAATCCAAGGCTGGCTGCGCCAAATATCTGCTTTACCTGCGGCATATAAGACTCTGCCCCGACCAAAGACGGGCTGAAATGAGTCAGCCAGAGTTCTTTTACCGCCGCATCCTTTGCCAGCTTTGCGGCTTCGTAAAACGTCATATGCTTGTACTGCTTTGCTTTTTCCTGCTTTTCCTTTTCCGCGTACATCCCTTCGCAGATAAACAGATCCGAACCTGCCGCGGCCCGCACGATTCCTTCCGTGGGGCGGCTGTCGGTACAGTACGTGACCTTAATGCCGCGGCGGGGCGGGCCAAGCACCATATCGGGCGTATAAACCCTGCCGTCCTCTTCCACCGTCTGTCCGTGCTGTAAGCGGTTCCAGAGCCGCTTTGGGATTTGCTGCGCATTTGCCCGTTCCACGTCAAATTTGCCGTTCCTGGGAATCGAAAGGCTGTACCCGTAACAGGCGACGTTGTGGTTTACGCGGAATGCACGAATCCGATAGCCCGCCAGGCTAAGCTCCTCCACAGGCTCCGTAAGCTCATGGCAGCGGATTTCAAACGGCAGCTCAGGCGCAATTGTACGCAGCGCCCCGACCACCCGCGCAAGCCCTTTGGGCCCTATCATATCCAACGGCTCGGTCCGTTCCGCATTGCCCATCGTAAGCAAAAACCCCGGCAGGCCGCTGATATGGTCCGCATGGTAATGCGTAAAGCATACCACGTCTACCGGCTTAAAACTGAGGCCCTGCTGCTTCATGGCAATCTGCGTACCCTCGCCGCAGTCGATAAGCAGGCCGCGTCCGTTATACCTCGCAAGCATTGCCGTAAGCCACCGGTGCGGCAGCGGCATCATCCCCGCCGTCCCCAGTAAACAGATATCTAACATATTCCCTCCTCTTCTATCCGGTTCATAAGATAAGCATCCTCGTCCGGCAGAATATAAAAATGCTTCCGGATTCCCTGTATGGTAAATCCGAATTTTTCGTATAAGCGGATTGCGGCAGCATTAGAAACGCGTACCTCCAGAAAAAAACGGCGCACACCGCGCGCATGGCCCTCGTTTAACATCTCCTGCATCAGCCGGGACGCGATTTTGCGTCCCTGCGCTTCCTTTGCCACAGCCACATTGATAATTTCCCCTTCGTCTGCCGCCAGATAAAGCCCGCAGTAGCCAAGCACCGCCTCTTTTTCTGCCGCAACCAGAAAACAGGCGCTTTCAAGCGGCAGCGCCTCCGCAAACCCCTGTCTGTCCCACGGCTGCGCAAACAGGTCCGCCGCAATGGCCGCCGCCTGATCCAAATCCGTTTCCGTCATCCTTCTAATTTGAAGCACGCAGCTTTTCCATCCTTTCCCGTTCCGCCTGGGACAGCCGCAGATAATCCGGCTTATGCGTATCCGCCGTCACGGTTTTTCCCTCCTGATAATACTGCACCGCAAGCGCTGCAAGCGCCCCCGCCCGCTGTTTATTCAAATGCGGCGGGGCAAACAGGAACGGAACGCTTACATGCTCCGACAGATATGCCGCAAACACCGATACGCCGTCCCCCAGAAACACGACAGGCGTCCCGATACGATTGATATCGGACACAATCTCTCCAATATCAACCGCACACTGTGATTTTACCGTTTCCATCCGGTTGCCGCAAAACCGGTACAGCCCGGTATACGTCTGGTTCCTTCTTGCATCCATCAGCGGGCAGACCAAATCCCTGTGCCCGGCCAGGTTGTACGCAATGGCATCCACAGTCGGCACACTGACCACCGGTTTATCAAGCGCAAGCGCAAGCCCCTTTACCGTAGCCGACCCGATCCGAAGCCCCGTAAACGACCCCGGACCGCCCGCCACGGCAATGGCGTCAAGGCTGCCCAAATCCAGCTCGATCAGTTCCGCCAGCTCATGCAGCATCGGCAAAAGCGTCTGGGAATGCGTTTTTTTGTAATTGACGGTAAATTCTCCGAGTAAATCCCTGTCGCAGACCACCGCCACGCTTGCGACAAGTCCCGAACTGTCTATCGCTAATAGTTTCATATGCCTACCTCTGTGATTGTAATTCTGCGGTAATCAAACCCTTTCTGCAGATCCTTTTCTATCGTAATCTCTTTGCGGTGCGCGGGCAGAAGCGGCTCAATCCGGCTGCCCCACTCCACCATGGACATGCCGTCCCCGTAAAAATAATCCTCATACCCGATTTCGTCCATTTCTTCCGGATCTCCAATCCGGTAAACGTCAAAATGGTAAAACGGCAGCCTTCCGCCTTCGTAAAGCTGCACAATGGTAAATGTCGGGCTGACGACGGGCTCGCCGATTCCAAGCCCTGCGGCAACCCCCTGGGTAAATACCGTTTTGCCGACGCCCAAATCCCCGTTTAAGACGCATACGTCCCCGGGGCATGCCTGTTCCCCGAAGCGCCTGCCCGCAGCAAAGGTCTCTTCGGAAGAACCGGTCTCAATGATATCCTGTTTGATTTGCGTTCTGCTGTCCTGTATCATTTATTTCACCTTATACCTGTATTTGGGCAAATGCCCCTCTGCAATCTGTAAAAATACCCCGTACTGCTCCCCGATCTGGCTTTTGGGGATAATATAGGCATTGACGCGGCTGCTGTAAACCAGTATGTGATGCCCGGCCGAGACTACCCTGTATATCCGATCCCACGGCAGATCCGCCGCGGCGCCGTCCTGCGAGGTATGTATCCCCTCCCCGTCCACACGGTAATGCAGCGGACGGCGCAGCGCCTCGGATAACATAAACTGGCGCTTAGACCGCAGATAAAGCTGAACCGGCAGGTATCCTAAGATCAGGACCCCGAATCCCGCATATAATACCGTGTACATCGGCTCTACCGAACCGCGCGTTTGAACCGACACAAAAAAACACAGAGCCGCAATCAGGATGGAAATAATCCCCTGGCTGCCCGTATATGCATGGTACATGGCAAAACGGTACATATCCTTGCTGGTGAGTGTGATGTCAAATTCTGTCTGCATGCTGCCCTCCCTCATTGTTCTATGCAAGAGTATAGCATTCTTTTCATCATTTCACAAGATTTGGTTGCAGGTTTTGGCAAAGAGTATTTTTCTACAATTTTCGCACAATTCGACAAATTACTGACTTTTTTTACCGGCATCCGACATATTTCTACATTTGAAATGTCAACTCATTTTTTCGGATTTTTTGCAGGATCTTACGCTTTATTGTAATCCAACAAAATGTATGTTCGATTTTTTTGAAAGTTTTCCAATGTTTAAACACTTTTATTCGGATCTTTTATGTGGATAATGTGGATAAGTTCGTGTATAACTGAATTTTTTTCTATTTTCCGGGATTTCCATAAGTGGATAACTTTCCACATTCTTCCACAGAAACCGGCAGGAGGAAAACGGGGTATTTCGACACAATCTTACAATTTGTGCATTTTGGACAAAAATATCCAAAAAAACACGCAGGCAGATTTTGCAGGATGCGCGGCGCCGCCTTCATTTTAAGACCAAAGCTTCGTCCGGCAATCAAAATTTTCTTCTTCATCAAATACAACAGGGCGTCCTCTCCGCAGAAGACGCCCTGTAAAATTCCCCTGTTCAGGGATATGTATTCTGTTTTAGAAAATCCTGCGCACCGCTATAATCGGCTTATAAGCCACCGGTGAAGTATACTTGATTCCCGTCGCTTCCGTACTTGCATGTACAATCGTATTGTTTCCGATATAAATGGCAACATGTCCACTGTAACATACGATATCACCCGGCTGCATGTCCGATGCGCTTACGCCGTATCCGACGCCTGCGAGCGCCGAAGAGGAATGCGGAAGCCCTACGCCGAATGCCGCATAGACCGCCATAACAAAACCGGAGCAATCCGCACCGTTTGTCAGGCTTGACCCGCCCCATACATACGGGTTCCCCACAAACTGGCACGCATAGTTGGCAACTGCCCTTCCGTTGGAGCTGCCCGGAGAGGATACCCTGCCCGATCCGGAGGATTTGGACGAACTGCTGCCGGACCTGGAAGCCGCTGCACGCTCGGCTGCTTCTGCGGCCGCTTTACGCTCCGCCTCTTCCTTCGCAAGACGCGCCTCTTCTTCTTCCTTGGATTCTGCCGTTACGAATTCGATGGATTTGGTTACATATTCATCGGAAACATATCCTTCGCCTTCTTCAATGGAAACCTTGGTCCAGCCGTCTTCGGATTCATCCGTAACGGTCAGATCCTCCTGATCCGGAACCATGCCGAGCACGTCCGATTCCGTGGTCGGTTCGGTACGCACAAACAGCGTTTCGGTTTCTACGGTCGCTACACGGCGGCTTACTTTTTTGGCAAGCTCTTCGTCGCCGCATACTACAAATTCACTTTTGACATATCCGGTTACGTTGCCGGATGTGATTTTATACCAGTCTCCTTCTGCCGCTTCTACCGTTGCAGCCGAATTGTTGTAAAGCTTGCCGACTACCTCGCCTTCTTCGCCGGCTGCGTCCCGGACGTTGACATAGTTGTCCACCTGTGCAATTGCAATATCCGCATATTCGGATTTCGTCATGGCGGCTTCTTCCGCTGCCGCCGATACGCAGTCTGCTACTTTCTGGGAAATCCCCGCCGATGTGCTGACAAATTTCTCTCCGTTGTCAAGTGCGATGGATGTGATGGCAGGAGCGCCTGCTACCGGGAGATCTGCAAGTGCGCTCAGCGGTGCACTGCCAAGGGTGATTGCTGCAACGATGCTGCATGCGGTCATACGAAGTGTTTTCCGATTCAAGTTCATGTAATATTTTCCTCCAGAATTTATGTATTAAATTTTAATATGTTACTTTATATTACGAAAGTTTTAAGCCGATTACGTGGGTATTATAACAAATTGATATTTTCGCGTCAAGAGTATTAAGAGATGTATTATGAAAAATTTGACAATTTTTTTTAAATGCCGCCGTGCCATTGGCTTTTTTATCGTTTCCTGTTATAATCGTATACAGCATTTTCCCGAAAGGAGCAGACCCTATGCCAATCAGACTTATTGCTTTCGATATGGACGGAACCCTTCTGGATTCCGACAAAAACCTGCCGCAGGGATTTACCGGCCTGGTCAGATCCCACCCGGAAATCAAGTTCGTCATTGCAAGCGGACGCCAGTATTTTACCCTGGCGAAGGATTTTCCCTCAATCCGGGATCAACTCATCTTTGCCGCAGAAAACGGCGGAATTGTATTTGAACAGGAACGCATTCTTTACCAAAATGAAATGAGAAAAGAAGATATTCTTGACTGCCTTGCGCGAATTGCCCCGTACAACCACTTAACGCCGATTGTCTGCGGGGCCGGATCGGCATATATCAAGCCGGCAAAAGAGCATATCCTGCGCGAAGCCGGGATGTATTACGAGCGTCTGAAAGTGACGGAGCAGCTTCGCGAAGCCGCGCTTGCAGACAGCATTATTAAAATTGCTGTTTTTGCGGACGGGAACACGGCGGAAGCCTCCTATCCGTATTTTGCGCACCTCAAACCGCACTTAGCAGCCGTGCTGTCGGGGGACTGCTGGATTGACATTGCCAACCAGACCGTAAACAAAGGAGCAGCGATCCGGGCTATCCGGCAGAAATACGACATCAGCCGGGCGCAGTCTATGGCTTTCGGAGATTATCTGAACGACGCAGAGCTGTTAAAAAGCTGCGAAGAAAGCTACTGTATGGCGAACGGGCATCCGGCTTTGAAAGCGCTCGCAAAACACATTGCCGATTCCAACGACAACAACGGTGTTATGAAAGCGCTTTTTGGCGCCGGAATCAAATGAGCCTGCCTAATTAAATCCGACGACTTTCTGTGATATCTTATATGCCGCAATCGAAATCTTGCGCCCGCTTCTGCCCGGCAGGTTCATTGTATTGCCCATAATTCCGGAACGGAGCCTGTGGAACAGCCGGAGATCCTGCTGCTTGATGTAGCGCCACAGCTCCCGTTTTTTTTCTAAATTTTCCGCCGTCCCGGAACGGATCAGCATCACCGTGGAAATCACCGTAATAATCTCCAGGTAATTAAACATATAATGCCGCAGCTTGCGGTTGGGAATTTTCCAGAGATCGTAAGCGTCCACCATCATTTTATTGACCTTAATCTGCTGATCAATCCTTCCGATCATAACCCGCTCATTGACCGACTGATCGTCCCTGCCGATAAAATACCGGTAAAAATCCACATCCAGATAATAGATATATTTCACCTGCGGAAGCGGCTGGTACACAAACAGGTTATCCACATAAAAGGTATGGCGCGGCAGCTCCAGCCCGCAGTCCTTAAGAAGCTGCGTCCGGTAGATCACCGAATGCATCAGGATATACTGCCCCTTGCGGAAGCGCCGGATCTCTTCCCAGCCAAAGATACGGCCCTGCGGGAGCACGGAAGCGTACCGCATGACCCGTTTGTGCTTCGCACCTTCTTTTTCGTATACAAAATTGCTGATCATCATATCCAGCATTTCCCGGCCGCCCGCAAGTTCCCTTAACTTTGCAAGAATAACCTGATAACTGTCCGCATCCACCCAGTCGTCGCTGTCTACCACTTTAAAATACAATCCTTTTGCATTTTTCAGCCCGGCATTGACGGCAGCGCCGTGCCCGCCGTTCTCCTGATGGATGGCGCGTACTATGCCCGGATATTTTTTCTCATACGCATCGGCAATCTCCGGCGTCATATCCTTTGAGCCGTCGTCTATTACCAATATCTCCACATCTTCCCCGCCGGGAAGCAGGGAATTGATGCAGTGTTCCATATAATCCTGCGAATTGTAGCAGGGAATCGCGATTGACAATAATTTCATCTTTTATCTCCTTATCGTATCCGCAAGCCGAAGGGCCTCTTTTACAATTGCATCTATATTATAGTATTTATATTCTGCAAGCCTTCCCAGTAAATATACATTTTTCAAAGGAGCAAGCTTTGCTTTGTACTTCTGGTAAAGCGCCCTGTTTTCGTCATTTAAAATTGCATAATAGGGGATTTCGCCTTCCGCACCCGTGTACGCAAACGGATATTCCTTTACGATCGTCGTTCCCTGCGCACCCGTCTGCCCGGTCAGATACTTAAATTCCGTGATCCGGGTAAAATCCTCGCTGACCGTATAGTTTACAACGCTTCTGCCCTGGAAGCTCTCCTGAGGAAGGTGCTCAAACCGAAAATCCAAAGAGCGGTACGGCAGACGTCCGTATTCACATGCAAACAGCTCGTCTAAAGCGCCGGTATAAATCACATCCCCCGTGAATGCGTTTTCTTCAAACCATACCCCGTCTTCCGCAAACACCATACAGCTTTTACAGTCTGTGGAAGTGCGCACCGTAATATTCGGATGGGAAAGCATTTTTTCAAACATTGCCGTATAGCCGTCTTTTGGCATCCCCTGGTATTTGTCCTGGAAATAGCGGTTGTCATAGGAAAGCAGTACCGGAACGCGCCCCGTGACCTCCGGATCGATTTCTTCCGGCGTCTGCCCCCACTGCTTCATCGTATAGTGCAAAAAAATGTTTTCATATACGTAATCTGCAATGGCAGATCGGAAGAGCACACGTCTGAACTCCAGTCACATGGCATGATCTC
>CAMSEJ010000090.1 GCA_947057405.1 uncultured Roseburia sp. | reverse complement strand
TGGCAGGGCATTGCTGGGAATCGCAGGGGATACTTAAGAGCCGCTAAATCCTGTTACAATGCGAATGCCGCATCCCCTGTCCTCTGGCTGACTGCGGTTTTGGCAGGCTTGTACGATAAGTGGCCTGCACTTTTCAAATATTTTGGATGGGTGAAGCTTTTTGCCACAACTTTTTTGCGGCGGCGTTATACCGGAATGATTTTTTAAACACGCTTTAGCACTACAAATTAGATATGAAAGAAGAAAGGCACTAAAATGATGGAAACGACACAGACACAGGGGATAGAGGAAGAAGGCGTTTATCTGGAAGAATTATTTTCGCAGATTGAGACGATTTTGGAGCAGATGGACGATAAAGAAATTTCACTTGAGAAATCCTTCCTTTTATATGAGGAAGGCATGAAAAAGCTGAAACAGTGCAATGATAAAATTGACCAGGTTGAAAAGAAGATGCTGGTTCTCCGCGAACAGGGAGAATTAACAGAATTTTAAGGGAGAATTTATGGATTTTCAAACGGAATTAAAAGGCAGGATTGCGGAAACGCAGGAACTGTTAAAGCGGTACCTGCCCGAAGAAAAAGGCTATCAGAAGACGGTGTTAGAGGCCATGAATTACAGCGTGCTTGCGGGCGGCAAACGCCTGCGTCCGATATTAATGACGGAAACATACCGCTTATTCGGCGGGACCGGACGCATTATCGAGCCGTTTGCGGCAGCGATTGAACTGATCCATACGTATTCGCTGGTGCACGACGACCTTCCGGCGATGGACAACGACAAATACCGAAGGGGCAAAAAGACGACGCATGCCGTATATGGGGAAGCTATGGGCATCCTTGCGGGGGACGCGCTTTTAAACTATGCCTACGAAACGGCGGCAAAGGCGTTTTTTATGGAACCCGGAAATGCGGATGTGGGCAGGGCATTTGGGGTTCTGGCCAATAAAGCCGGGATTTACGGGATGGTAGGCGGACAGACGGCGGATGTGGAATCGGAAGGAGCGGGAACGCTTTCCGCGGACAAGCTTACGTTTATTTACCGCATGAAAACAGGCGCGCTGATTGAAGCCGCCATGCTTACGGGAGCGATTCTGGCAGGCGCCGGGGAAGCGGAGCAGGCGTTAATCGAACAGGCGGCCGGGGAAATCGGAATGGCATTCCAGATACAAGACGATATTCTGGATATGACAAGCACGCTGGAAGTACTCGGAAAGCCAATCGGAAGCGATCAGAAAAACGAAAAAACCACTTATGTGTCGCTGTTTGGCATGGAGCAGGCAAAAGAGAAAGCGGGGCAATTATTTGGGGACGCAATGGAGCGGCTGAACGCTCTTCCGGTTCAAAACCCGTTTTTGTCCGAATTATTACGAAGTTTGATACATCGGGAAAAATAGAGGTGCCGTTATGGTATTGGAGAAGATTACACAGGCAAACGATATCAAAAAGATAAGCAAAGCCGATTGGGGTGTCCTGGCAGAAGAGATCCGGGCATTTTTAATCGAAAAGATTTCGGTGTCCGGGGGGCACCTGGCGTCAAATCTGGGCGTAGTGGAGCTGACGATGGCGCTGCATCTTGCATTTGATTTGCCGAAGGATAAAATTGTATGGGATGTCGGGCATCAGTCTTATACGCATAAAATACTGACCGGGCGCATGGACGGGTTCGACACGCTGCGCAAATACGGCGGCATGAGCGGGTTCCCAAAACGGTGCGAAAGCGACTGCGACTGCTTTAACACCGGGCACAGCTCCACCTCGATTTCCGCAGGGCTTGGCTATGCGATGGCGCGCCAGATAAAAGGCGGGGATTATAAAGTCGTCTCGGTGATAGGCGACGGCGCGATGACCGGCGGCATGGCATATGAGGCCATGAACAACGCTTCGCGGATCCGGTCGAATTTTATTATTGTGTTAAACGACAACAATATGTCCATTTCGGAAAACGTAGGCGGGCTTTCCAAGCATTTAAACAACCTGCGCACGGCAAAGCCCTATCAGGAAATCAAGACGGGCATAGCCAATTCCTTAAGCAGGATCCCGGTCTGCGGAGAAGGGATTGTCGAGCGGCTCCGCAAGACCAAAAGCGGCATTAAGCATCTGCTTGTGCCGGGGATGCTCTTTGAGGATATGGGGATTATGTACTTAGGTCCGGTAGACGGGCACAACGTTTCTCAGATGGTCAAGGCGTTTAAAGAAGCCACCCGGCTGCAGGGCCCGGTGCTTGTGCATGTGATGACCCAGAAAGGAAAAGGCTACCGGCCTGCCGAACGCCATCCGGCGCGGTTTCACGGAACGGATCCGTTCGACGTCGGGACGGGGCTTCCGTTAAAAAAACGGGTGAAAGCCAATTACACAGATGTGTTTTCCACAGTAATGTGCAAGTTAGGGGAACGCGATCCGTCGGTCGTTGCGGTCACCGCCGCCATGTCGGACGGTACGGGCTTAAAGCGGTTCCACAACAAATACCCGGATCGTTTTTTTGACGTCGGGATTGCGGAAGGGCATATGGCGACATTTGCCGCAGGGCTTGCGGCCGCGGGGCTTAAGCCGGTTGTGGCGGTCTATTCATCCTTTCTGCAAAGGGCGTACGATCAGGTTCTGCACGATGTCTGCATCCAGAACCTTCCGGTGGTATTTGCCGTAGACCGGGCGGGCTTAGTGGGCAGCGACGGGGAAACGCACCAGGGAATCTTTGATCTTTCCTATCTGTGCAGCATTCCGAATATGACAGTAATGGCGCCCAAAAACAAATGGGAACTTTCCGATATGATCAAATTTGCCGTAAACCTCGGCGGGCCGGCTGCGGTGCGCTATCCGAGGGGGGAAGCGTATGACGGGCTAAAAGAATACAGAAGCCCTCTGGTTTACGGGAAAAGCGAAATGCTGTATGAAGAAGGGCAGATAGCGGTTCTGGCGCTTGGCAGCATGGTAAAGACCGCAGAAACGGTGCGGGAACTGCTGCATGAAAAGGGATATCGCTGTACGCTTATAAACGCACGGTTTGCAAAGCCTTTGGACGAAGAGCAGATCCTGAGTCTGACAGACAGGCACGAGCTGATTGTGACAATGGAAGAAAACGTAATAAGCGGCGGGTTTGGCGAGCGGGTAACAGAACTTTTAAACCGGAATGCCGTGGGGATACATGTAGTAAACGCAGCAATTGGGGATGTATACGTAGAGCATGGCAACGTAGAGATCTTGCGGCGGGTAGTCGGAATCGACGCCAAAGAAATCGTGCGGAGGGTTGTGGAGGAGTATAGGAGAGTGAAGGGGGAGTAAACGCCGTCGCGCCATCGCGTCATCGCGCCGCCGGGAGGAGACTGTGGCAGAGGGGGATGTCGTTTCCGGGCGGTGTTCATGGATTAAGAACTTCTAAACAGCCCCCTCATAAGAGAACGAATGCGGACGGAACCGCCCGAAACGCGCCGTCCATGGCGCATTCGGGCTTCCACGGACGTCCTGTCCGTGGATTCCTGGATTTCGCAGGGGCTGTTAAGAAGTTCTAAATCCAATCACAATGCCCGAAATCGACATCCCCCTCTGCCACAGCCTCCTCCCGGCTACGTTGTCGAGGGCTGTCAGTTGAACTCCACCACAACCTGGTTGTGTAATGGGGGTTGTGTCAGGCACAAAGCAAGTGTCTCCAAACCTCAATTCCCGGCCGGATGGGCACTGGAGGATGTTAGAAAAAGTAAAGGCTGCAACCACACATCATAAATTTTGAGAAAACGTAGTCAGACAGAGGGCAGGGGATGCCGCCGGGGCATTGTGAGGGGATTTAGGGGTACTTAAGTATCCCTGCGACACCCAGCAATGCCCTGCCATGGATGGCAGGGCAAGTTCCAACCGCGCCATGGACGGCGCGTTTGGAACGGTTGCGTCCGCATAAAAAACGTGTGAGGGATACTTTAGAACCCCTTAATCCCGGAACACCGCCCCGGCGGCATCCCCTGCCCTCTGTCGGACGGAATTTCCCCAAAATATCCCCTTTTTTTGGGGAATATCAGAGATTGAAAACGGGTAAAGATTATGAAAGAACGTTTGGACATTTTAGTTACATCCAGGGGCCTTGCCTCTTCGCGAGAGAAGGCAAAAGCCCTGATTATGGAAGGAAAAATTTTTGTCAACGGGCAGAGAGAAGACAAAGCGGGCAGTATGTTTGCCGAGGATTGCCAGATTAGCCTCCACGGCGAACCGTTAAAATATGTCAGCCGCGGCGGCCTGAAGTTGGAAAAGGCGATTGCACAGTTTGGAATTTCTCTGGAAGGGAAAGTCTGTATGGATATCGGCGCGTCTACCGGCGGGTTTACCGACTGTATGCTGCAAAACGGGGCGTCTAAGGTATACGCGGTAGACGTCGGGTACGGCCAGTTTGCCTGGAAGCTGCGGCAGGATGCGCGCGTGGTCTGTATGGAGAAAACCAATATCCGGTATGTGACGCCGGAGGATATCGGGGAACGCCTGGATTTCGCGTCTGTGGACGTGTCGTTTATTTCCTTGGAAAAGGTGCTTGGCCCGGCACGGGAGCTTTTGGAGGAGAACGGGGAAATGGTCTGTTTGATTAAGCCTCAGTTTGAAGCAGGCAGGGAAAAGGTGGGCAAGAAGGGCGTCGTAAAAGATAAACAGGTACATAAAGAAGTGATGGAACGGGTGGCTTTGTTTGCCGTAGGGCTTGGTTTCGGCATAAACGCCCTGGAATATTCTCCCATCAAGGGGCCGGAGGGAAATATTGAATATCTGATTTTTTTGAAAAAAAACGGGGAGGGGAGCGTGGAAGCCGCGGATATTGCAGGTACCGTGGAAGCGGCGCATGCCGCGCTTGAGAAGAAGGCATGAAAAATTTCTGTATTATCGCCAATCCCTATAAGGATAAAGAATTAAACCTGACCCGCAAAATGAAATCCCGTATTGAGTTAAAAGGCGGGAGCTGCAAGAGTATTTCGGAGGGGGAAGCGCTGCCGGAGCATACCGAGGGGATTTTTGTGCTCGGCGGCGACGGTACCTTAATCCGCGCGGCGGGTATTGCGTCCGAGCGGGATATCCCTTTGATCGGGGTGAACCTGGGGCATGTGGGGTATCTCTGTGAGTTAGAGGAAAAAAACGTTTACGGCGCAATCGACGAGATTATGAACGGGAACTATATGATAGAAGAGCGGATGATGCTAAGCGGGTATGCCGACGCCGGAAGGGGCGGGGCGCAGTTTCCGAAAAAGTCGCTGAACGATATTGTAATTCTGCGCAAAGGCGCTTTGCAGCTGATGGAACTGATTGTATCCGTGAACGGCGGTTATCTGCATACGTTCCGCGCGGACGGTATTATTGTGGCAACCCCGACCGGATCGACCGGATACAGCCTGTCGGCGGGCGGGCCGATTATCGATCCGAAGGCGCGTATGATCCTGATTACCCCTGTAAATGCCCATGACCTCAATTCCAAAAGTATTGTGGTGGGCGCGGAGGACGAGGTTACGATAGAGCTGCGCAGCAGGCAGCCCGAAAAGCGGGAGCGTGCCGACGTAAATGCGGACGGGGAACTGGTGATGGAACTGTCCCCCGGCGATTCCATTACCATACGCACCTCGGAGCAGGCGACAAAAATTATGAAATTAAGCAAAATCAGTTTTTTGGAAATATTAAGGAAAAAAATGCAGATCTATTCTTAACAGATCGGCATGAAGGCGGAGCAATTGGGATGAAATCAAAAAGACAGGGAAAAATTTTAGAGCTGATCCGGAAAAATGAAATTGAGACACAGGAAGAACTGTCGGAATATCTCAAACAGGAGGGGTTTCCGGTTACCCAGGCAACCGTATCGCGGGATATTCGGGCGTTAAAGCTGACAAAGGTCGCGTTAAAGGACGGAAGGCAGAAATATGCGGTGCTGTCGGAGGATACAAAGGATATGACCGCAAAATACGCGCGCGTTTTAAAGGACGGGTTTGTGTCAATGGATATGGCGCAGAATATCCTGGTTATTAAAACCGTTTCCGGTATGGCAATGGCGGTTGCGGCGGCATTAGACGCCATGCAGTACCATGAAATCGTCGGCAGTATTGCCGGGGACGATACGATTATGTGCGCGGTGCGCACGGTGGAAGACACCGGGGTTTTGATGGGGCGGCTGCAAAAGATACTGGAGCGTGTCTGAAAAAGGAGATTCTATGTTACAAAATTTGTATGTAAAAAATCTGGCGCTGATCGACGAAGCCGAAGTGGAGTTTACGCCGGGACTTAATATTTTGACAGGCGAAACCGGGGCGGGAAAATCCATTATTATCGGGTCCGCAAATCTGGCGCTCGGCGCAAAGGCGCAAAAAGAGATGATCCGCGAAAACGCCCCGTACGGGCTGGTGGAACTGACTTTTCTGGTAGAAGAGGAGACGTTAAAACAGAAGCTTTCGGCGATGGATATTACATTAGAGGACGGGTATCTGGTTTTAAGCAGGAAAATCGTAAACGGCAGGAGCGTTTCCAAAATCAATTCCGAAAGCGTTCCGGCGGCGAAAGTAAAGGAAGTGGCTTCTCTTCTGATTGACATTCACGGGCAGCACGAGCACCAGTCGCTTCTGGTCAGAAAAAACCACCTGAATATTTTAGACGCGTATGCCAAAGAGCGCTTAAGGGAAGAAAAGGAGCGGTTAAAGGGCGCCTACGCGGCTTATAAAAAAATAAAAACCGAGCTGGGAGAGGCCGATATTGACAGCGCGAAGCGGGAACGCGAGGTTTCTTTTCTGGAATATGAGATAGACGAAATCGAAACCGCAAATGTGACGCCGGGGGAGGACGCGCAGCTGGAAGCCGATTACAGGCGGCTGTTAAACGGGCAGAAGATTATGGAAGCGGTATCGAACGCATATGAGCAAACGTCGGAGGGCTATACGTCGGCGTCGGAACAGGTCGGGCGCGCTTTAAAGGAACTGTCGTCCGTATCCGGTTATGACGAGCCGCTTGCCGGGCTGGAGAACCAGCTGACAGAAATCGACAGCCTGTTAAATGATTTTAACCGCGAACTGGCGGAATACCTGTCGGACGCCTGCTTTGACGAAGAACTGTTTCATGAAACGGAACAGCGCTTAGATACGATAAACCGGCTGAAAGCCAAATACGGCGGCAGTATAGAAGAAATCCTTTCTTCTTTGCATGAAAAAAAAGAGCGTCTTTCGAAACTATCCGATTATGATACCTATCTTGCAAAATTAAAGAAGCAGTACAAAGAACACGAAGCGGAGGTTTCCAGGCTTTGCGGAGAAGTTTCTAAGATTCGCAGGGAGGAAGCGGCAAAGCTTACGGAGAAAATACGGCAGGAATTGACGGAACTGAATTTTCCGGACGTATTGTTTTCGATGGAATTTCGGCAGGCCGGGCAGTTTACGGCAAACGGCTGTGACGATGCGGAATTTCTGATTTCCACCAATCCGGGCGAGCCGCCCAAATCCCTGGAAAAAATCGCGTCCGGCGGGGAGCTTTCAAGGATTATGCTGGCGATTAAGAGCGTGTTAGCGGATACGGACGACGTAGGCGCGCTGATTTTTGACGAAATCGACACCGGGATCAGCGGACGGACGGCGCAGATGGTTTCCGAAAAAATGAATCTGTTGGGAAGAAGCCACCAGATTATCTGCATTACGCATCTGCCGCAGATTGCCGCCATGGCGGACAGCCATTTCCTGATTGAAAAATCCGTGGAGCGCCAGACCACGGTTTCCAAAATACGGAGGCTTTCGCAGGAAGAGAGCGTAAACGAGCTGGCACGGATGCTCGGCGGAGTAAAAATTACGGATACGGTGCTTGAAAATGCCAGGGAAATGAAGGAACTGGCGGCCAGTACGAAGCATCCGTCGAGCGGTGGATCGGATGAAGCTTGACCGTATGATTGGAATTTTATCCGTCCTGCTGCAAAAGGAGCAGGTAACGGCTCCCTGCCTTGCGGAACTGTTCGAGGTGTCCCGCCGCACAATCAACCGGGACATTGAGTCGCTTTGCATGGCAGGCATCCCGCTGGTGACAAAGCCGGGGAAAAACGGCGGGATTTCGATTATGGACGGTTATAAAATAGACCGTACCCTTTTAAGTACTTTAGATATGCAGGCGATTCTGGCGGGGCTTCGCAGCTTAGACAGCGTAAGCGGCACAAACCGCTACGCGATGCTGATGGAAAAGCTGTCTGCGGGGGCGTCAAACCTGCTTGCGGGTGATACGCATATTTTAATTGACCTTTCCTCCTGGTACAAAGCGTCGCTGTCTCCCAAAATCGAATTGCTGCATGAAGCGATCCTGTCCGCACGGAAGGTTTCTTTTACGTATTATGCGCCAAAGGGGGAATCCCGGCGGACCATCGAGCCGTATGATCTGATTTTTCAGTGGGCAAGCTGGTATGTATGGGGATGGTGCGAATCCAGGCAGCAGTTCCGCCTGTTTAAGCTCGGGCGCATGACGGGGCTTCAGACGGGGGAACGCTTTGAAAAACGAGCGGCTTATCTGCCGGATCTCTCGCCGGAACGGGTATTTCCCAATTCGTACCAGGTGAAGGCAAAAATTCATCCGAAGCACAAATGGAGACTGATAGAGGAGTACGGGCCGGACAGCTTTGAGGTTCTGCCGGACGGGATGCTGCTCTTTTCTTTTGGATTTGCGGACAAGACCGGTATTGTAACCTGGATTGTATCGTTTGGGGACGGGGCGGAGCTTTTGGAGCCGGCCGAACTGCGTCAGGATATTTTGGAATTTGCAGAAGGGATCCGGCGAAACTATTTATAAGGAATGGAAGGGAGAGCGCCTGCTTCGCACCAGCAA
>CAMSEJ010000089.1 GCA_947057405.1 uncultured Roseburia sp. | reverse complement strand
TCCTTCCCCAGCCGCACCGCAAACCTCGTATACCGCATCGGCTCGCTTTCCACCGAAATCCTGTGACCCAGCCGTTTTATAATTTTAGCCGCCATATAAAGCCCCATCCCCGTGGATTTATACTTCCCGTTGTGGTGGCTGCTCCCGGTATACCCTTTTTCAAACACCCTGTGAATATCCTCTGGCAAAATCCCCTCGCCGTGATCCTCCACATACAAACACACCGCGTCCCCCTCGCTGACGCTCCAAATCTTTAACACCGCATTCCCTGAAACATACTTTATGGCATTGCTGATAAGCTGGTCAAGCACATACACCAGCCAGCTCTTATCCGTATAAACCTTTACATCCTCCACGGCAAGCTCCAGTTCAAACCGGTTTTTAATCAGAAAAAACTGATTGTTTCTGACCGAAGCCTTCACGCACTCGGACAGGCTTACGGCCTTCACCTGGATGTCAAACAGCTTACTTTGCACCTTGCAGCCCAAAAGCGCCCCGTTTAACTGCGTATTCATGCGCTCTAACTGCTCCTGCATCTGTCCGCGCAGTCCGCCGTCCTTTATGTTCCGGTTCATCAAAAGGCATGCCGCCAAAGGGATTTTCATTTCATGGCACCATTTCGCAATATAATCCTGCAAATCACAGTTTAAATCAAACTGCTCCTTTAACTGCCCGCACAACACCCGCACGTCGTGCTCTGCAATCTCATAATGTTCCATTCCCGCAAATTCCTGAAAAATAACGGATTCGTATGTTAAATACTCCTGTTTTTTCGCCTCATTTTTCCGGTAAACCGAATACCCCGCCCAGCCGTAAACCAGGGCGCATGCCGCCAAAAGCGCATCCAGATAAAGCAGGTACCCGACTTTTACGTCCGGCAGCAGGCAGATAAAATAAAGATTATACGAAAGGCACAAAAACCCGCCGAACAAAAGCCTCTTTCTTATTTTTTTCACCCAGTCATACAATATAATATCCCAACCCTTTCTTCGTGCGGATCACCTCGTCGCCGCCCGCCGCCTTTAGCTTGCTGCGGAGCCTGGAAATCAGCGTGGTGAGCGTCCCGTCTGAAACAAATTCATCCGTACTCCAAAGCTCCATCATCAGTTCCTCCCGCGTCACCACCTCCGGCTTTTGCTCTAACAGCCGGGAAATAATTTTGTATTCCGATTTGGTCAAATCGAACTTCCTGCCGCGGCACACAAGCAAAGCCGTATCCTCTTCCAGATAAAAATCCTCTCCGAAATACTGCCGCCCTCTCACCTGATACTGATACGTCCGCCTTAATACGGCCTCCATTTTTGCCTTTAACAATTCGAGCCGAAACGGCTTTTCCACATAGTCGTCCCCGCCCTGCGCGATTGCCATAATTTTATCTCGGTCGTCGTTTTTGCTGCTGATAAACAGAATCGGGATGTCCGAAACCGCGCGGATTTTACCGCACCAGTAAAACCCGTCGTAAAACGGCAGGTTGATATCCATCAAAACCAGATGCGGCAGGCACGCCCGAAATTCAGCCGCGATATCGTCAAAACGGCTTGCCGCAACCGCCCGGTAGCCCCATTTTTCCAGAAACTGCCGGATCTCCCCGGCCAGAATTTCATCGTCCTCTACCAATAAAACCGTCATATTAGAATCCAAATGAATCACCTTCTTTTCCGCCTTTTGTTCTATCATAACGAAATCAGAAAAAATGTCAATTTTTCTGTTTACAAACCCCTGACGGCGTGTTATATTATTTCCATGCCAATTTGCCGCATCTTCCTTCCGTTTCGGAATGGAGGAATTATATGTCACACAGGCAAACATCTTATCGGACGGCATTCGCCGTCATCTGCATGGTTTCCATGCTGTTTCTTTCCGTTTTACAACCGGACGCCGTACAGGCATCCTTAGCCGGGTACGAATTTGTCGTACTGAACACGTTTTCCAAAACGTTAAATATCGGGGATGAATTTTATCTGTCCGCCGTCACGTCTACCGGCAAAAAACCTGCTTTTTCATCCAGTGACAAAAGCGTCGCTTCGGTCAATACCTACGGCAAAGTCACCGCAAAAAAAGCAGGAACCGCAATCATTACAGCCAAAATCAAAAACGGGGAAGCAAGCTGCAAAATCAAGGTAAATAAAACCGCGATCCGGCTGAGCGCCAAACAGATTTCCTTAGAAATCGGCTACAGCGCCAAATTAAAAGCTTCCGTTTCTACCGGGCATCCGGTCAAATTCAAATCCGCAAAATCAAGCGTTGCATCCGTAAGCGAAACAGGCGTAATTTCCGCCAAAAAGGCAGGAACGACGACGATTACGGCAACTGCCGACAAGACCTCGGCAAGCTGTAAGGTAACGGTCAAAACGCCAAAACTAAAGATAAACCGCACTTCTGTTTCGCTTTACCGCAAAGGAACGGTAAAGCTTTCCGTCACATCCACCTCCAAGCATGCACCCACATGGAAATCAAATAAAAAAAGCGTCGCCACCGTCGATGAAACCGGTATGGTGACGGCAGTCAAAAACGGCACGGCGGTAATTACCGCCACCGTAGACGGCGCCAGCAAGACATGTGAAGTAACCGTGAAAAAACCGGAGGTTTCATTTGAAACAGAGAGCGTTACGCTTTCCGTCGGGCAAAAATACGAGACAAAAGCGAAGGTTTCTTCCAAGAACAGGCCTGAGTATTCAAGCTCCAATACCCGTGTTGCGTCTGTGGATGAACATGGTGTGATTACTGCGGTCAGCGAGGGAAAGGCGTATATTTATGCCAAAGAAGACGGCGTAAAAGCACGCCTGACGGTTCTTGTAAAAGCAAACTAATTTTTTAGATTTACGGAAGGGAGAGCGGCAGATTGGCTGTTTTTTGCGGCGGGAATACCTGTTGTGCAGGCGTTTATCTCTTTCCGGCACAGCTTTGCCCGGGTGCGGGAAATACTGCTTTACACCAATTATGGAAATTGCTATAATAATATTTAGAGCGGACACTTCAAATTGACCTGTCTGTCACGAATATGTTGGCAAAGCTCCGTCAGCCAGAGGACAGGGGATGCGAATGCCGCATCCCCTGTCCTCTGGCTGACTGCGGTTTTGGCAGGCTTTTATTTCCTATGTCCTATAAGGAGGCAGTATGATAACGATTAAAATGACATCCAAAAAACCGCTGAACCGTAATACGCTTTTATCTTTGAACCACGCTTCTAAAACGAACACACCTGTATATTCGGCACAGACGATTTTGTCTTGCGGTACGCTCCGGCAGATGCCGCAGCATACCTCTCCTGCGGTTTCGCAGGTCCCGTCCGCAGGAGCGCGGCGCCAGACCCCGCCTGCCTCAACGCAGCACATTCCGCAGACTTCGTCTGCAGACGCTCCCCCGCTGCGGATTCCGCCGCTGCTGCATCCGGTTCAGAAAGGACAAAAGATTTCCATCGAAACCGCTTCCCGGCTTCGCAGGATCAAAGCCTGTTTTGGCTGGAACACCTTAAACGGTGCATGCGATGTAGATGTTTCCGCATTTTTATTGGACGCCGGCGGAACCGTTATCGGCGATTCATGGTTTGTGTTTTACGGACAGGAAACGAGCCCGGATCAAAGTACTGTTTTTTGTGAGGCTTCTTCCGAAGACCGCGAATACATCCGCATTGATTTTGACCGGTTAAACCCGAATGTCAGTAAAATCGTATTTGTATTAACGATTCATGAAGCGCTCGAACACTGCCTTCACTTCGGAATGCTCAAAGACGCGTATGTCCGCATCTTAAATGAAGAGAACCAGACAGAGCTTGTCAGCTTTCAAATGACAGAATATTATACCAATGTCATTTCTATGATGATCGGCGAAATCTACCGCCACAACGGAGCCTGGAAATTTCATGCCGTCGGAAACGGCGTTGCCAGGGATTTGGCCGGCCTTTGCGCCCTTTACGGCGTACAGGTGAGCGATTAGGATATCTTTAGGAGGGAAAACATGTTAACGTTTGAAACTATCAACGAACTGACACTGAAAGTTACCTGCAGCGGCAGCGATGTACTTTTTACCAAAGCCGGCGCTTTTATCGCAGGGGAAAGTCCGCATGGAAAAAATTACAGATTTGAAAAGCTGCTGCTCGGCCCGCAGGGAAACATTATGCAGGCAGCCCTGGGCTCTTTCATGCGCCGCGTTACAAAAGAAAACCTGCCGTTAATGAAAGTCATAATGAGCGGGGATTCCGTTACATACTATGCAGACCGTTCGCAGCACGTCGTGGTATACCAGCTTGCCGTCGGCGAAACCGTTTCCGTGGAATCGGAAAATATCCTGGCTTTTTCCCAGGACTGCAAATACAGCGTCCGCTTTATCGGATGCGGCGTAGTCTCCCAGAAAGGGCTTGCCACTTCTACCCTGACCGGAATGGGAAACAACGCTTACGTTGCGGTACTCTGCGACGGCAATCCGATTGTCTTAAGCAACCATTCAGACCAGCGCACCATCTGCGTCGATCCAGATGCCGTTGTCTGCTGGATGGGCCAGTCCGGCGTCTGCGATCCGCAGGTCAAGCTGGATTTATCCTGGAAAAACCTGATTGGGCAGGCTTCCGGAGAATCTTATGCTTTTGAATGGAGCGGCGGACAGCCGGTATCCGTCATTGTCCAGCCGGCCGAGCGGACAGGCGGCATCCAGGTCGGAATCGACTAAATCTTCCCGAACGACGGAAAAAAAGAATCCTGCTCCCCGCAGGATTCTTTTTTTGAAAGGACGCTGCTTTAAGCCGCATCCGCAATTTTATTCTTTCCGATTTTCCTCTTAAACTCAAACCACAGCTGCGTTGCAACGCAAACCGAAGAATAGGATCCGCTAATCAGACCGACCATCAGCGGCAGTGCAAAGTCACGAATCGACGTCACGCCGAGCAGCCACAGTACAAATACCATTACAAATGTCGTAATCGAAGTATTGATGGTACGGCTCAGTGTCTGCGTCAGACTCTTGTTCGCAATGTCTTTTAACGCCTGCGCGTCCTTCACCTTCTTTGCGCTCAGGTTCTCACGGATACGGTCAAAGATAACAATCGTATCGTTGATGGAGTAACCGATAATCGTCAGCATACATGCGATAAACGTACTGCCCACCGAAATACGCAGCACCGCATAACAGGTCAGCACAACCAGTACGTCATGTACCAGCGCCAGAATCGCGCTGACCGCAAACCTCGCGTCGCTAAAGCGGAACCAGATATAAATCAGCATACAGATAACCGCGATAATCACCGCCTTCACCGCGTCTGCGCGCATTTCCGAGCTGACTGCGGAGCTGATGCTCTCCGACTGGATTTCATCCTGGTTGATGCCGTATTTGTCAATAAATACCTGATTCAGTTCCTCACGTTCCGCAAGGGAAAGCGTACGTGTCTTAAAAATAATCTGGTTTGTTCCCTGTACCTGCGTTGTCTGGACATTGCTGTCCCCGGTAACGCCCTCTACCAGGGGAACCATTTCTTCGTCAATCTGTTCTACCGTATAGCTCTCTTCAAACGGCATGGTCGTAGACGTACCGCCCACGAAATCCAAGCTGTAATTCAATGCATTGCCGCCGGAAGCGTTCATGCCCATCGTAATCAGTCCTGCCGCAATCACTGCCAGGGAAATCCCAAAGAACAGGATTCTGCGGTCAATCAGGTTAAACGCCCCAAACTCCTTGCCTTTTCCGAAATATCTCTCTTCCCGGAACCCAACGGCGAACAGTGCGTTTAAAATCACCCTTGTAATTACAAGCGCCGTAAACATAGACAGGATAATACCGATGGCAAGCGTGCTTGCAAAACCCTTTACCGTACCGGAACCAAGCATAAACAGTACGGCCGCCGCAATCAAGGTTGTAACGTTTCCGTCGATAATCGCAGACAGTGCCTTTTTAAACCCGATGTCCATGGCAGACGCCACTGCTTTGCCGCCGGCAATTTCTTCCCGGATACGTGCGAAAATAATAACGTTTGCGTCTACCGCCATACCGATTGAAAGGATAATACCTGCAATACCCGGCAGCGTCAGCGTAACTTCAAACAAATACAGCGTTGCAATTACCATACAGGTATAAATGGCGAGTGCAACAGAAGCTGCAACACCCGGAATAAAATATACAATCATCATAAACAGCATAACGATCACAAGGCCGATCGCCGCTGCTTTTAAGCTGGTGGAAATCGCCGCGCTTCCAAGCTGCGCGCCTACTACGTTCGAACGCAGCTCGCTTAACTGCAGGGAAAGCGAACCGATACGGATATTCGATGCCAGACGTTCCGCCTCCTCATAGGAACCGATTTTGGTAATCTGCGCATTGCCGCCGGTAATTGCCGCTTCAACAATCGGATCGCTGATCACCTGCTCGTCGTACACAATCGGAAGACGGTTGCCGATATTCGCGGAGGTCATCTCCGCAAACGCCGCAGCGCCCTCGTCCGTAAACGTCAAATCCACCACAAATTCATTGTTGCCCATCTCGTTTTTATAGGAGCCAGCCTGCGCGCTTACAATCATATCTCCGGTCATAAACGTTTCGCCGTCCGGCGTCTGGAACTCTAAAGAACCCGGCTTTCCAAGCTCCTCTAAAATCGCATTTGCGTCGGTTACGCCAGGAATTTCAACGGTGATGCGGTCGCCGCCCTCCTGGTAAACAACTGCTTCCGTGCTGTAGCCTTCCACACGCTTCTGCAGCTTGTAAATGGTATCGCTTAGCTGTTCTGCGGTAGGGTTTTTGTCCTCTACCTGGTACGTAATGCTGACGCCGCCCGCCAGATCCAGGCCAAGTTTGATGCTCATATCCTCTCCGATCCCGGTAGAAGAAAGAATAATGGATGCAAAATATGCAAGCCCGCCCAGCACCAGGGCGATCACCAAAAGCATTGCTGTCCCCCGGCCTTTGTTGAATTTGTTCTTCATGTTTGTTTCTTCCTTTCTTTACTCTGATTCGAGTGCTTCTGCCGCTTTTATCATAATCGCGCATTCGACCCGTTTTTTCTGTAATGCACATCCGATCTCGTAGACATTTTTAATGTCCCCATGGAAATTGTAGGAATTGGCCGCGCAGCCTCCGCTGCAGTAAAACCGCGCAAAGCAGTCCCGGCATTTGTCCTTTGCATACACGTTGCAGCTTTTAAACTCATCCCGCAGTGCGGTATTTAAAACGCCGTCCGTGACATTTCCCATGCAGAACGCTTCATTGCCTACAAACTGATGGCATGGATAAAGGTCCCCCCAGGGCGTAACGGCCAGATACTCTGTTCCCGAACCGCATCCGGAAAGCCGTTTCGCCACACAGGGTCCCCCTTCTAAATCTATCATAAAATGGAAGAACAGAAAATCATCTCCATTTTTATGCCGCTTTACCAGTTCGGCCGCAAGCTTATCATACTCCAGAAACAACTCCGGTAAATCCTCTTCCCGAATAGCGTAATCGTCCGTTTCCTGCGCCACTACCGGCTCCACCGAAATCCGCCGGAAACCAAGATCCGCCAGATGCAGCACGTCTTTTGAAAAATCCAGATTGTAGTGCGTGTACGTCCCCCTGACATAATAATCGGCCTGGTTCCTGCTTTTGGCAAACTTCTGAAATTTGGGAACAATCACATCATAGCTGCCGCTGCCGCCGCGAAACGGGCGCATCTTATCGTTTACTTCCTTACGGCCGTCTATGCTTAAAACCACGTTCGACATTTCCCTGTTGGTAAATTTCATGATTTCGTCGTTTAACAAAACGCCGTTCGTCGTCAGGGTGAAACGGAACTTCTTATGAAAACGCGCTTCCTGTTCCCTTCCGTATGCCACAAGATCCTTTACCACCTGGAAATTAAGCGTCGGCTCGCCGCCGAAAAAATCCACCTCCAGATTCGTCCGGTTCCCGGAATTGGCAATCAGAAAATCAAGCGCCGCTTTCCCTGTTTCAAACGACATAAGCGCACGCTTCCCGTGATACTCGCCCTCCTCCGCAAAGCAGTAACGGCAGGCTAAGTTGCAGTCATGGGCAATGTGCAGGCAAAGCGCCTTGACTACGGTCGGCCGGTTTTTCAAATCCCCGATATAGCCCTCGTATTCGTCTTCGGTAAAGAGCGTGCCGTCCCGCTCTAACACGGCCACTTCCTCAATCGCTTCCTGTACCTGCTGCGACCCGTATACCGGGCCGAGCCTGCGTGCAATTTCATCCCCGGTATGCGCTTCCCACAGGGCAATCACTTCATAGGCGGCGTCATCAACGACATGGACCGAACCGCTGTTTACATCCAATACGATATTATACCCGTTATTTTTATACTGATGAACCACTGTATATTCCCCTTTTTATCCTATTTGCCCAAAAACCGGGCTTTGGCCCGCCCCGGATCCCGAAACGGCCTGTCCCGCAAAAACGCACAAATGACCGCACGCTGCGCGCACGGCCTGATTATGTACCTCGTACACTTTTTATTTGCTGTTCTCACAGGACTGGTTCCCTACGGTGCAGGAAGTCTTGCATGCGGACTGGCAGGAGGTCTGGCATTCGCCGCAGCCGCCTTTTTTCACTGTGTTCTGCAGTTTCCTGGTACTTAAGGTCTTTACGTGTTTCATGGTAAAATCTCTCCTTTTTCTAATCAATTCTGCTTGACCGGGACGCTCCCGGCTGACACTTAATGTGTATTATAGCACAAGTATTTACAGATGAAAAGCATTTTTTACACGAAATTATTGCCAGGTGAGTATTTTCAAACACGCTCTGCCACTACAGCGAACAATGTTGGCAAAGTTCCGTCCAGAGGACAGGGGATGCGGTGTTGGCAGGCTTCACGATAAGTAGCTTCCGCTTCCCAAATCTTCCTAATGGGTAAATCCCCTGTAGGCCAGCCAAAAC
>CAMSEJ010000088.1 GCA_947057405.1 uncultured Roseburia sp. | reverse complement strand
ATCATGCCATGTGACTGGAGTTCAGACGTGTGCTCTTCCGATCTGAAAAATATCCGTTATTACAAAAGCCAGCCGTGGCCGTTTTCGGACGCCCTGCTGGCCGGGTTTTTCTGTGAGGCAGACGGGGGTACGGACATTGTGCTGGACAGGGAGGAACTGTCCGAAGCCGTATGGGTTACGCCGGACGGCGTCCCAAAGGAACGGTCAGAGGCCGGGATCAGCCTGACCGGGGAAATGATAGAAGTGTTCCGGCAGGGGAGTCTTGTATAATTTTTCTTGAAACTTTTCTGAAATATGGTATCATATTATCGAAAGGATACGATATACGATAAAATAAGATAGACTGGTGATTATAGAATGAGGAAAATGTGGGAGTACATTTCAGTAAGGGCAGAAAATGCATTGTCCATCAAGCAGGTCATGTCGCTTGCGATGTTCATGCTGGGATTTTTCCATCTGTGCCTGATGATATTTTTTGGATGTTTTAAGATTTATCCTATGGCAGTCATTGATTTTTGCAGCGTTGTATTATACGGCGTCTGCCTGATCCAGATACAAAGGGATAAAAGCCTTTTGTTCTTATTTAATTTATCTTATCTGCAGATTGTACTGCATTCGGTTGTGGCTGCCCTGCTTTTGGGAACAGACAGCGGATTTTCGCTTTATATGATAGCGGTTTTACCCATCGGATTTTTTGCAGCATATAATTTTAATATGAGAAAGCAGGTCATTAACCCGATGTGTTATGTAATCATCTCGTGTGTGGCTTTTTGCTTTCTGCGGCTGATGAGCAGTTATATGGGGCCGTTTTATTCCTATGGCAATAAGGCGGTGGACAGCGCCATCTATATGGTCAATTACTTTGTGGCGGTCATTACCATTGTGATATTTATCAGTACCCTGCTCAACCAGATTAAGATTTTGGAGAACCTTCGCGTATTTCAGAACAAGCAGCTTGAGAAGCTTTCCAAGACGGACGCTCTGACGGGGCTTGCCAACCGGCGCAGCATAGAGGAACGCTACACCCAGTCGGAGGCCCTGCAGGAAGGTTATTCCCTGGTGATTGGCGATATAGACGATTTTAAGACAGTAAACGATACATACGGGCACAATGTGGGTGATACGGTGCTTAAGGCGGTAGCGGAGGTCTTTAAGGGCACAGTGCGCAGCGAGGACATTGTCTGCCGCTGGGGCGGCGAGGAATTTTTGATTTTCCTTCCCAAATGCACACATAACGATGCCGCAAATATTGCACAGCGTATTTTGGAAAGCGTGCGCGCGACAGAGATGCATACGGCGGAAGGGTCGGTATTTCATATCACGATGACCCTCGGCGTGGCTACGGAACGGAAGGGCATGGAGTTCGCGGAAGTAGTCAAAGAAGCGGACGACAAACTTTATAAAGGAAAACACAACGGAAAGAACCAGGTGGTATAACCATGTACAAAGAAAATGATTGGATTGGCATAGCAAAACGCGAAAATAACACCAAACGCAGCTATTTGGTAGTGAACCGACTGCAGGGGAAGCATGTCCCGGTTTCCCCGCAGGCGGCTTTCGGGATGTTTGATGCACTGGCAGAGAAGCTAAAGGCGGCCTATGGGCAGGAAAAGCTGCTTGTGATTGGATTTGCGGAGACAGCGACGGCAATCGGTGCGCGGCTTGCCGTACAGCTTGGCGCGTATTATATACAGACAACCAGAGAACAGATACCGGATGCAGAGTATCTGTTTTTTTTGGAATCGCACAGCCATGCCACGGAACAGAAGCTGGTACGCAGTGATCTGGACGCCATGGCGGGCCGGGTGAAGCGTATCGTATTTGCAGAGGACGAGGTGACGACCGGCAATACGATCTTAAATATTATCAGGCTTCTTAAGCAGGAGTACCCGGGACAGTTCCGGTTTGCCGCCGCCTCCCTTTTAAACGGAATGGATCCTGCGGCAGAGGCGGTTTATCATGCAAAAGGCATTGAACTGTTTTATCTCAGAAAATCGGATCACATGCCCTATGCCCAAATTGCGGATTCGTATGACGCGGACGGGGCGTATTTTCCAAAAGATATGGCATGTCATACGGCGGCTGCGCCCTGCTTGCTGCATTCGTATCTGGATACCAGAAGGTGTGTGGACGGGGCGGTGTACGCGCAGGCATGCGCCGCTCTGTGGGAACAGGTAAAAGGGTTTCAAAGAGACGGTAAACGGCAGAATATGCTCGTCCTTGGCACGGAAGAATTCATGTATCCGGCGCTGTATATCGGGGAATGTCTGGAGAAATGCGGCAATACGGTCAGGTGCCACGCCACGACTCGCAGCCCCATTGCGGTAAGCCGTGCAGAAGGATATCCGCTGCACAGCCGTTATGAGCTGGAGAGCCTGTATGAAAGCGGGCGCAGGACATTTCTGTACGATTTGGAAGCATATGACTGCGTATGGATTTTAACCGACGCTGCACAGCCGTATGCAGCCGGGGCTGCTTCCCTGGTGAATGCGCTCCGCTTATGCAAAAACCAGACGATCCGGCTGTTTTGCTGGCACGGTGGAAGGGATGGAGAGGAAAAAAATGAGAAGCTCTTATAAACGGGAAGACGTCTGCCTTCTGCTGAAAGACATTACGGGGCTGGTGCAGCCGCAGCCGACCGGGGAGCGGGAGCGTCTGATCCAGTCGGGGAAGCATTATTGCGAAATGCTTCCAATTGAATATGTACCGACGCAGAAATATATGGATGCATACTACAATGCGCTGTCCCGTTTTGCCCGGGATACGGCGTTTGCGGTCGGACGGCTGTCGGAGCGTATTCTGGACGCAAGGGGCGACAAGGCGGTCTTGGTGTCGCTGGCGCGGGCGGGCATTCCGGCGGGAATTTTACTGAAACGGTATATCCGGCGGTACTACGGGACAGATCTGCCTCATTATGCGGTTTCGATTATCCGCGGGCGTGGCATAGACCGCAATGCCATGAAGTATTTGCTTGCGCGTTTTGCGCCGGAGAGGCTTTTATTTGTAGACGGCTGGATTGGAAAAGGGGCGATTTTAAGGGAACTGGAAAAAGAGGCTGCGGCATTTCCCGGTGTGCAGCCGGAGCTTGCCGTTCTTGCGGATCCGGCGAATGCGGCAGCGTTTTGCGGGACGCGGGAGGATATTTTGATCCCGAGTTCCTGTTTGAACTGCACGGTATCCGGACTGATCAGCAGGACGTTTTTGCGGGACGACATCATTGGAAAGGATGACTTTCACGGGGCGGCGTATTACGGGGAGCTGAAAGAAGAAGATCGTTCGTATGAATTTATCCGTACCATTGAGGCGGAATTTCAGACGGAGATTCCCGCGGAGGACGGCGCCTCGGAAGGAAACGGTATGGCGGAAGCCGTAAAGATTGCCGGGCAGTTTAGAGTCGGGGACATCAATCTGGTAAAGCCGGGGATTGGTGAAACGACCCGTGTGCTGCTCCGGCGCGTACCCTGGAAGGTACTGATCAAAGAAGACGGCCGGCAGGATCCGGCGCTGGCGCATATTCTCAGGCTTGCCGAAGAAAAGGGCGTCCGCGTAGAGACGTATCCGCTGAAACATTACCGGACGTGCGGCATTATCAGAAAGCTGGCCGATATGTAGCGTTAAGCCAGCCCGTAAGCCTCCGCGAGGCAAAGTATTTTTTTGGCCCAGTTGGTGTGGGTTTTGTATTCGTTCATGCGTTCTTTTGCCGGATTTCCCGATACCCAGGAGGCGGTGTCCGGGTTCCAGTCTAAGATGGCTTTTGCATCTTCATAATCTTCGCGTTTCACGGCGTATGCCTGCCGGATCACCGGGATTTGCCGGGGATGGATGGCGGTTTTGCCGATGAAGCCGCACAGTTTGTCTTCTACGAGCTCCCTGCGCAGTCCGGATTCCCATCCGGTTCCGTTGTAGTATTCCCAGACCGGGCCGGAAATCACGTAATCCATGCCGAAAACGGTGACAATATCCGCAAATATATTGGAAACAGGAAGGATCCAGTGGATGGATTCTTCGCAGTTCCGGCGGAAGCCGAACAGATGGCACAGGTCGTTGCCGCCTACCCGGATATTTAATACTAGCTCTTCGATTTCCGATAAGCATTCCCGGATGCGGTACAGTACGTCCGCCCGTTTTCTCAGATCGGCAAGGACGGGGCTTTCCAAAATGGGCATCACGTAAAAGGTCTGCGGATACGCGGCGTTTATGTAAGCGGAGGTCTGGATGTACGTATGGATATTAGACAAATCCAGTTTGGGCAGGATAAATCCGAAAACCAGTTCGCGCGCATGGCCCAGGCGCTCAAGCAGACGGGTAATCTGCGCGGCGCTGCGGACACGGATAAAGAGTTTGGGCATAAAAAAAGAACGTGTTTCCCGGGCGTCGTACAGCGTGGTAAGGGAGTTTAACAAAATCTGTTCTGCCTGTGCAACATGGGCGTCCGCGATGGTGTCTTCCAGGCAGAGGGCAAGGGAATATGCCGTGCCGAATTTTTGCCCTATGACGGAATCGGCTATGGAAGGATGGTTGGACGGGCAGTATAAAAGCGCACCGACGCCGTAATACAGGGGATTGTTTTTCATGAGTGGCCTCCTTGGATGTTTTTTACACCGAAAATACACCGCAAGCCGGATACCGGCTGCGATGTCGTTTCGGTCGGGCAATGGGATTGCATTATAAATCGGCGCCGTGGTCAATGACGATAATCTGGCCTGTGATTGCGGACGATTCGTCGCCGGCCAAAAACAGGATCGCATTGGCGACTTCTTTTGGCATACAGGCCGGCAGGGACAGATCCGCATGTTTTGCCATTGCACCCATCATATCCGGATCAAGGCCTTCTTTTTTCATACCCATCGTCATAGGCGTTACAACACTGCCCGGGCAGAGAGCGTTGCAGCGGACGTTTGCGGAGGCGCAGCGCATGGCGATATTCTTTGTCATGCCGATGACTGCCGCCTTGCTGGCTACATATGCAGCTCCGCCGCACCCGGTGTAACCTGCAACGCTTGAGACATTTACAATGGAACCCGATTGTTTTTGCAGCATTACCTTAGCTGCTTCCCTTGTCATGTAAAGCGTGCCTTTCGTATTAATATCAATCAGCGTATCAATGGTCTGATCGGTTACTTTTTCGATCGCTTCAATCCCGGAATCTACCACACCGGCATTGTTGACCAGGATATCTATGGTGCCGAATGTCTCTAATGTCCGGTCCGCAACCGCCCTGCACTGTTCCCGGTCCGATATGTCACAGGGTACGGCGAGTACTTCCCCGCCTGCGGCCCGAATCTGAGCGGCAACCGCTTCAAGCTGATCAGCCCTTCTGGCGGAAATGACAACTTTCGCGCCTTCCTTTGCAAACAGTTCTGCTGTGCATGCGCCGATGCCGGAATTTCCCCCTGTTATAATGGCTGTTTTGCCTTCAAGTCTTCCCATCTGTTCGTTCCTCCTGTCTGGATATTTTTTGATTGTTCCTTTTTACGGTTATTATAGCATTTGCGGAGGGATAGTTCAACTTTAATTGTAAGGTGTCTTTTGGTCTGTTTAACCCCGCTCCAGCACCAAAACAAATATCAGCACCATTGCAGCCGTCAAAAACATCACATCCAAAGTAATATACCTCCTTCCGTCCAGGTAAAACCGAATGCTCCCTGGGCTGTATCCGCAGCCGCATTCCGGCTCATCTTTTTTTGCATCCCTGTATCGCGTTCCCTCCGCCGGTTCCTTCTCCCATTCCATACCGTTCACGTCCGTCCCGGTATGAATACTTTTGAATAATAAAATACAACTAAAGCATAATAATACTACTACTAAATATCTGCTGATTTTTCTTCTCATCTCTGTTTATCCTCCGTAAGCCATTCACTTATGCTATTTTATACTATTACTTCACCCCAACTTTGTCAAATATTTTATCGCTTAAGGCGAATTTTATTAAACTATAATTAATGTTATTGCGCATGGCATACCTGTTACAATATTCAGGGAAACAGCCATTTGGCAGCATATGGAGGTCTATAATGACAGAGATTCTTGACAAATCCAAAATCGGGCAGCGCGTCCGGCAGCTGCGCCTGCTGCATGATTATACACAGGCCGAATTTGCCGAATTAATTGATATATCCATTAATTTTCTGTCCGAAATAGAAAACGGAAAAAAGGGGGTGTCGCAGGACACCTTAGCGAAAATCTGCAGGCAGTTTAATACGTCCGCAGATTATATCTTGTTTGGGGAAAAACAGAGCCAGACTTCGCTCATAGATTTGGCAAATGCACTAAGCATAGATGAAATCGAAACAACCATCCACTATCTGAACTCCCTGATTGAGATGAAAAAGATACAGGCATAGGAAAAAAGAGCGGGACAGACGCAAAAAAGGCACAGGAACCGAAATTCCTGTGCCTTACTGCGCCAGAGTTGCGATTATTTTAAAGTAACCTTAGCGCCTTCTGCTTCAAGCCTTGTCTTCAGATCTTCTGCACTTGCCTTATCGGCAGCTTCCTTCACTACCTTCGGAGCGCCGTCTACTAAGTCTTTTGCTTCTTTTAAGCCTAATCCGGTTACTTCGCGGACAACTTTGATGACTTTAACCTTGTTCGGGCCAACCTCTGTCAGCTCTACGTCGAATTCGGTCTTTTCTTCTTCTGCCGCTGCTTCGCCGCCTGCTGCTGCAACAACAACGCCTGCTGCTGCAGATACGCCGAATTCTTCTTCACATGCTTTTACCAAATCATTTAATTCTAATACGCTCAACTCTTTGATCGCTTCAATAAATTCTTCCGTTGTCAATTTCGCCATTTTTATTTACCTCCATAAATAGAATTTTGTGTTCTTTTCCAAATAAAATTTCGGGACCGCATTATGCTTCCGCTGCCGGTTCTGCCGCTGCTTCGCTGCCGCCGTCTTTTTCGGCGATCTGCTTGAGCACACGGGCAAAGTTGGAAATCGGGGACTGGATGCTTCCGAGGAACTTGGAAAGCAGCTCTTCCCTTGACGGAACCGCTGCAATTGCTTTCATGCCGTTTGCATCATAGAACGTACCCTCTACAACGCCTGCCTTAATCTCAAGCGCCGGGGCGTTCTTTGCAAATTTGGACAATATTCTTGCCGGAGCGGTTGCATCCGTAGAGGAAATTGCAATTGCGCTCGGTCCTTCGAGTACGGGCGCAAGGCTTTCAAATTCGGTATCCTTGAATGCAAAGTTCATCAGTGTGTTCTTGTATACTTTATAAGTAATACCGGCTTCACGAAGCTGTCTGCGAAGCTCCGTATCCTCTGCAACGGTAAGGCCGCGGTAATCTACGATTACAACGCTCTGTGCGTCCTTTACGTGTTCGGAAATCTCCTGTACGATCGGTTGTTTCAGTTCTACTTTTGCCACGAACGTGCACCTCCTTTTATTCTTAATCTGGCATATGCCACCGTTCTGTAGGAAATAGACTAAGTCTTATGAAATAAAAATCTCCCTGTCCAAAGACAGGGAGACAGTAGTCATTCGTTCATCTCCTCGGCAGGCTCTCTGCGATTACGCCATACGGCACCTGCTGTCTTCGGCAACATGCTTACTCACTATAGCATGATTTATACGGATTGTCAATCAGCAAATTACTGCGCTGCAGAGGTAGCTTTCAGGACATTTACCCTGATTCCCGGGCCCATCGTCGGTGAAACGGTGATGCTCTTAATATACTGCCCCTTTAAGCTGCTTGGGCGCGCTTTGTTGACTGCATCCATAAGAGTCTGGAAGTTGTCCGCTAATTGTTCATCTGTGAAGGATGCTTTTCCAATTGGCACATGGATAATATTGCTCTTGTCTAACCTGTATTCAATCTTACCGGCTTTGATGTCGGCAATCGCTTTCGTAACGTCCATGGTAACCGTTCCGGCCTTCGGATTCGGCATCAGGCCCTTCGGACCCAGCACACGTCCGAGACGTCCGACAACACCCATCATGTCCGGCGTGGCAACTACGACGTCAAAGTCGAGCCAGCCTTCGTTCTGGATCTTCGGGATCAGTTCGTCGCCGCCGACAAAATCCGCGCCTGCGGCCTGCGCCTCGTCTACCTTCGTCCCTTTTGCGAACACCAGCACGCGCACGGATTTTCCGGTTCCGTGAGGCAGTACGACTGCACCGCGCACCTGCTGTTCTGCATGACGGCCGTCACATCCGGTCCGGATATGGACTTCGATTGTCTCGTCAAATTTGGCAACTGCTGTCTTTTTGGCCAGGGCAACCGCTTCGGCTTTGTCGTAAGTAGCTGTCCTGTCTACTGCTTTCGCAGCCTCTTGATATTTCTTTCCTCTTTTTTTCATGATTCAAACCTCCTGTGGTAGTATCGGGGAAGTGCGTTCCCTCCCACTGTCCGGGCATCCGGCAGCCGCTGTCATCTGCCGGCAATGCCGTTTCGCGATTTTATTCTTCTACTGTGACACCCATGGATCTTGCCGTACCGGCGATCATGCTCATAGCCGCTTCCAAAGAAGCCGCGTTTAAGTCAGGCATCTTTAATTCTGCAATCTCCTGCACTTTTGCTTTGGAAATCGTCGCAACCTTTGTCTTGTTCGGGACTGCCGAACCGGATTTAATGTTGCAGGCCTTTTTGATTAATACAGGCGCAGGCGGAGTCTTTGTGATAAAGCTAAAGCTCCGGTCTGCGTATACCGTGATTACAACCGGGATGACCATATCACCCTGGTCTGCGGTCCTTGCATTGAACTGCTTGGTAAATTCAACAATATTCACGCCGTGCTGGCCAAGCGCCGGGCCGACCGGCGGAGCAGGCGTTGCCTTTCCGGCAGGAATCTGTAACTTAATATATCCTTGTACTAGATCGGAAGAGCGTCGTGTAGGGAAAGAGT
>CAMSEJ010000087.1 GCA_947057405.1 uncultured Roseburia sp. | reverse complement strand
AGATCATGCCATGTGACTGGAGTTCAGACGTGTGCTCTTCCGATCTATAAGGGTGCCGGATATCGGCCCGGCAAAGGCGGTCTGGTACGACCTGGCAGCGTTTTTTTACTGTCTCGGGTATATCAGGGCGCACCGCTTAAGCGCACCCGTGATTTATGTGCTGGCGTGCCGGATTGGCCCGTTTGCCGCATTTTTATCGCGCAGGCTCAAAAAGCTGGGCGGGACGCTTCTGGTGAATCCGGACGGGCATGAGTGGATGCGCGCCAAATGGAGCAGGCCGATCCGGGCATACTGGAAGTATTCGGAACGGCTGATGGTCAGGCACGCAGATCTGCTTGTCTGTGATTCTAAAAACATGGAGCGCTACATTAAGACTGTCTACCGGGTGTACAAGCCGAAGACCGCATTCATTGCATACGGCGCGGATGTTGCGGCAAGCAGCCTGTCCGATACGGATGAACGGCTGTTGGAATGGTACGGCAAATGGGGGCTTTCGCCCGGAGAATACTTTCTGATTGTCGGCAGGTTTGTGCCGGAAAATAATTACGAAACAATGCTCCGGGAATTTATGCGTACCGGGACAAACAAGAAGCTTGCCATTATCAGCAATACAGAAGAAAATGCATTTTACCGGAGGTTAAAGGAACGGACCGGCTTTGAACGCGATCCGCGGATCGTATTCTGCCGGACCGTCTATGACGAACCGCTTTTGAAAAAGATCCGCGAGAATGCCTGCGCCTATCTGCACGGGCATGAGGTCGGCGGCACGAACCCGTCGCTTTTGGAAGCGCTGGGCAGCACAAGAGTGAATCTGCTGCTTGACGTGGGCTTTAACCGTGAGGTCGGGGCGGCGGCGGCTCTTTACTGGACGAAGCGTCCCGGCAGCCTGGCAAAGCGGCTGGAAGAGGCGGCGTCATTTTCGGAAGAAGAGCAGGCAAGGCTCGGTAGCCTGGCCAAAAAAAGGATATTAACGGCATACAGCCATGAAAAAATTGCCGGGGCATACGAAGAGCTGTTCCGGCGCATATAAAACGGTGGAAAAATGGGCAAAACAAGAATATCGGCCGCAGTAGCGACCTACAACGGAGAACGCTACGTAAGGGCGCAGATGGACTCGATTCTGAACAACTTAACGGCAGCAGACGAGGTAGTCGTATCGGACGACGGATCGACGGACGCGACGCTTGCGATTCTGGAAAGCTGCCGGGGAAACGGGATTCCGGTGCGGATTTTAAAGGGACCGGGAAAAGGGATTAAGCAAAACATTGCAAACGCCTTAAGGGAATGCCGCGGGCAGTATATTTTCCTGGCGGATCAGGACGACGTATGGGCGGACGGCAAGGTAGAGCGCGTAATGCGGTATCTGGGCCGGGACGGCTGCAGGCTGGTCTGCCACGACGCCCGCGTGATGGATGCTTCTCTTAGGAAAACGCTGATGCCCTCTTTTTTTGCCTACCGCGGTTCAAAACCGGGATTTTTTGCCAATTTGCTGAAAAACCGCTATATGGGCTGCTGTATGGCATTTGACAGACGGCTGCTGCAGGCGGCGCTTCCGATTCCGGACGAGATTGAAATGCATGACCAGTGGCTTGGGATGTTAAACGACTTAAACGGCGGAAAAAGCCGGTTTGTCCGGGAGCCGCTGCTTTATTACCGCAGGCACGGGGCAAATGTTTCCGATTTTTCACATGGGACGCCGCTGCAAATGCTAAAAAAGCGCTTGGTGCTGCTTCGTGCCGTTTTCCGTCGGAAAATGTTACAAAAATATTAAGGAATTTTGTGAAAATTGTACAATTTTTTTCTTATTTGTAATGATTGACATAATTGGAAAAAAGTTATATAGTATTTTGGTAAAATGATACGTCGAAAGAAGGAAAAAAGGACAGCCTGAGAAAACGGGGTAAAGATGAGATGAGAAAAAAGAAAAATAAAGTAATATTATTTGCATTCGAACTGATTATTTTAGGCGCATTATTGGCAGGGCTGTATGTGTACTCGAAGGTAGACAAGGTAGACAGCACCGGCAAGATTGAAGAAAAGGACGCAGCTATTGATTTGGATTCCGAAACGGCAGCGGTATTAAAGGGTTATACCAATATCGCCATTTTCGGGCTGGACAACCGCCAGAACGGCAAATATGACGGCGGCAACAGCGATTGCATTATGATAGCAAGCATCAACAACGATACCAAGAAAGTCAAACTGTTATCCGTTTACCGTGATACGTTTTTAGCCACGAAAGAGGGCACATACAATAAGATCAATTCCGCTTATGCCACCGGCGGCGCGCGCGGCGCGGTCGCGGCACTGAACCGGAATTTAAACTTAGACATTACAAACTATATCTCCGTGGATTTTCGGGCGCTTGTCGACGCCGTGGATCTGATTGACGGCGTGGAAATTACGCTGACCGATCAGGAAGCGCAGATTATGAACGACAATTATATTGACGAGATTAACCAGGTGGCGGAGCGAAACTCCAGCCGGATTGAAGGCGGCGGCACCTATACCTTAGACGGCGTGCAGACGCTTGCTTACTGCCGTATCCGTTATACGACAGGGCTTGACTTTAAGCGCACCGAGCGTCAGAGGGAAGTGCTGATGAAGATGTTTGAAAAGACCAAGAGCGTCGGCATCGGAACACTGACCAGCTTAATCGACAAGATGTTCGACGAGATTTCCACAAGCTATACCTCGGGAGGCCTGATCGAGCTGGCAAGCAGCCTGATGGATTATGAAGTGGAGGATTCCCACGGCTGGCCGTTTGAGCTGTGTACCGGCGTTTACGGTTCAAAAGGCGACCTTGTGGTGCCGACCGATTTAAAGACTAACGTAGAGGAGCTGCACCAGTACCTGTTCCAGGAAGAAAACACGGTTTCTGCCGCAGTCAATGAAATCAGTGATTATATCGTAGATTACACGGGCTGTACGACGGAGGCGACCAGCCGGTTTGACAACCCTTTGACCGGGGACGACAATACCGGATCCGATCCCGAGTATGTACCGGAGGAAGAAGAATAGCATTTTTGCACGCAGACGATGATAAGGTGAAGGATTCCGGAAGGATCGTTCACCTTTTTTGCACGCCGTTTTCACAAAAGCAACACAAATTCAGGGTAAACTTGCAGCAGAAAACAACAAAACAACAAACGATAGAAACGGAAAGGAAGTACTGCATATGGAAGGATATCAAAACGAAAACGGATATCAGGAGGAAGACGGATATCAAAACGAAATCGGATATCAGAACGGGGAAGGCTTTGTACAAACAGCCCAGGCAGACTATTATTCTTACGGCGAGCCGCACGGTGACGCATTCGAAGAGGCGGACGGCTTCTACCGGGATTATGAAGAGCCGGACGGACCTGTAAAACGGAGCGGCGGTTTTTTCGGAAAATTTATGAAATGTGCGGCGCTGGGGCTTGCATTCGGCGTGGTGGCGGCGGTTTCGTTTGCGGGCACAAACCATTTTTTTGCCGGGATCACCGGAGGAGGCGCGTCCGAAGGGAATGAGGGGGAATCCCTTTCCGGAGGAGATTTAAACGTCGCGGAGGGGACCGAAGCAATTGACCGAATTGCCAGCCGTCCGGCAGGTACAGGCGCCCAGGATACGGTCGGTGCGGTAACGGACGTATCCGGCATTGTTGAGGAGGCGATGCCGTCCATTGTATCCATTACCACGATTGCAAAGACCCAGATGCCCGACTTTTTCTTCGGGCAGATGCAGGAATACAAAAGCGAAGGCTGCGGCTCCGGCATCATTGTCAGCCAGGACGAAGAAAGCCTCTACATTGCGACAAACAATCATGTCATAGAAGGAGCGCAGACCTTAACGGTTTTGTTTGACGACGGCAAATCCGTGGGCGCACAGATAAAGGGGACGGATGCGAGCAGCGATCTGGCGGTGATCAGCGTTGCCTTAGCGGACATCGAAGAAGACACCAAACAGAGCATCCGGACGGCGACATTTGGGGATTCCGAAATGCTTTCCACCGGGCAGATGGCGATTGCCATCGGCAATGCGTTAGGATACGGGCAGTCGGTAACAACTGGCGTCATCAGCGCGATTGACAGGGAGGTCACCGTAACAAACGAAACGGACGGCAGTTCCGTCACCAACGAACTGCTGCAGACTGACGCGGCAATCAACCCGGGCAACAGCGGGGGTGCTCTTTTAAATGCAAACGGCGAAGTGATCGGGATCAATTCGGTGAAATATTCGGAAACGAGCGTGGAAGGAATGGGATACGCCATTCCCTCGGAAGCGGCGATTCCGATTATCCGGCAGCTGATTACCAGGCAGGTTGTCACCGGCAGGAAAACCGCGTATCTTGGGATTTCCGGCGTGGATGTAACGCAGGAGGTGTCGGAGATGTACCAGATGCCGTCCGGCGTATTTGTAGCGCAGGTGGTAGAAGGCAGCGGCGCGGCGAATGCAGGATTGATGCAGGGCGATATCATTACGCGCTTTGACGGACGGAATATCAAGTCTACGGAAGAAATGGAGGAATTGATGCAATATCTCGAAGCCGGGTCTACGGTAGAGGTGACAGTACAGAGAACGCAGAACGGGGAATATGTGGAACAGGTTCTTGAGATTGTGCTCGGGGCGAAAAGATAGGAAAACAATAGGAACGGAAAGGGACTTCGGTGCTGCGGCATGGGAGTTCCTTTTTTTCGGCATTTTTTCGGAAGATTCTGGAAAATATGGCATCAGGTTTTTCGCTCCCCTTCCTTTCTTTTTTTGGCCCGGTATATTATAATAAACCCAACTTTGCGAAAGAAAGTGGTGCAAAATGAAATCTTACATAATTGCTCTGGCAGTTCTGCTGTGCCTGGCGCTGCCGTCTGCCGTTTCCGCAGGGCAGCAGGAAGCATATGAGATACCGGAGATTGCGCAGGAGATGGAGGCGTTAAGGGGAGACGGTTCCGCCTTAAAAACACGGGAATTTTACCGCCTGCTCAGAAAGGATTCGGCCCTTGCATCTTACGGGCCGGATCTGACCAAAAGCCGGTACGATCCCAGGCAGCTTGGAAAAGTGACCCCCGTGCGCTTGCAGCGCGCAAATACCTGCTGGGCGTTTTCTTCGCTTGCCGCCGGGGAGGAATCTCTGGTATACAAAGGGCTTTCTGATGCGGCGTCCCTGGATCTTTCGGAAGCACAGCTTGCTTATTTTTTTTATCATTCTCTCCCGGATCCTCTGGGGAATACAGAAGGGGACGGCAATCGGAACATTTCCGCGCTGGATTTTACGGAAGTCGGGTCGAATACGATTTTTTCAACGTTTGCTCTGGCGAACTGGGTCGGGGCCGCAGAGGAAGCGGCGGCGCCGTTTGAAGGATTTTCGCCGGAAACGGTGTATGAGGACGGGCTGGCGTATGCGGATGCGGCGCATTTGCAGAATGCTTACTGGATTAATTTTAAGGATGTGGATGCGGTAAATGTCGTAAAGCAGATGATTTTAAAATACGGGGCGGCGGCAATTAATTTTTACTGGGGAAACCGTTATTATAACGGAGATACGTTTGCTTATTATGTTCCGCTCGACAGCAGCCGGCCCAATAACCATTCGGCCACGCTGGTGGGCTGGGACGATACGTTTCCGAGGGAGCGGTTTGCCGCGGCGAACCGGCCGCAGGGCGACGGCGCCTGGATTGTCAAAAACAGCTACGGGGAGAGCTGGGGGGACGGCGGCTATTTTTACCTGTCGTATGAGGACAGCTCGGTCAACTCCGGTAATACCAGCATAAACCGTGCCAGAGCGTATGTGTTTGATTTTGAGCCGGCGGATAACTATGACTACAACTATCAGTATGACGGGTCGGCAGGAGCGTTTAACACAACTCATCCGGACAGCCCTCTGACACGGGTGGACAGCGGGGAATGTATTGCAAACGTATTTACGGTAAAAGGGCGGGACGGGGTACCTGCACAGACGCTGCGGGCGGTTTCCTTTGCGCTTTTGGATACGGCGGTATCCTACCGCATCCAGATTTATCAGAATCTCTCGGACCGGCAGGATCCCGCGTCTGGGACGGCGGCTTTTTTTGAGCCGGTGACGGGGAGCACCAGCTATGCCGGGTATTATACGATTCCGTTTGATACGCCGGTTTCGCTGCGGGAAGGGGAAACGTTTTCGGTAGTTATCCGGCTGGAAAAAGAAAGCGGCGGACAGGTGAATTTTTTTGTGGACAAGTCGTATCAAAACGGAGACTGGGTCGCTTTTACGAATGAAACGGAAGCGGGACAGAGCTTTCGGAAGCGGGACGGGGCATGGGAGGATCTGGCGGTACACGGGATTACGGCGCGGGTCAAAGCATTTACGGATGCGGGAGCGTTTGTGCCTGCGGAACGTATTTTGCTCAAAGGCGTAGAGCGGGATCTGGAAGGAAACTATTTTTTAAATCTCTGGAGCGATGAAACGTATAAGATGCAGACATCCGTCTTTCCGGCTGCGGCAGGCCAGAGGCTCTGCTGGGAAACGTCGGATGCATCGGTGGTATCGGTAAGCGAAACGGGAGAGCTTCGCCCCGTATCGGGCGGAACGGCGGTGGTTACCGGGCGCACGTCGGACGGGAGCGGGCTTTGGGTTGGCTGCAGGGTGCATGTTTTGCAGCGGGCGAAGCAGATTGTGCTCAGTGAATCTTCTCTGGAGCTTACAGAAGGGGAGCGCGCGCAGCTTACGGCACAGCTTCTGCCAGAAGGCGCCTATCCGGAGGAAATTCTCTGGGAGTCGTCGGCCCGGGCGGTAACCGTAGACGCTTTTGGAACCGTAGAAGCCGCAGAAGCGGGGGAAGCCGTGGTGCGGGCACGGCTTTCGTCAGACGAAGGCATTTATGCGTCCTGCCGGATCCGGGTGGCTGCCGTGAAAAAGAAAAAGGTGAAGCAGGAAAAAGGAGAAAAAGAGGAGAGCCGGAGCCGGACCGGAGAAGAAGCGGATGCGACCGGAGAAGGGCAGCGGGTACGGTCCGTGCGGACGGAAGGGGCGAAAACCTCGGATTTGGTTTTGGGCAGGGCAGCGGTGTGGACTGCGGTGCTCGGCATTGGGGTGTGGCTGTGGCGGCGCGGAAGAACGGGGTAATCAAACCGTTCGGATGCGCGGCGCTGTGCCGTTTGATATGTTAAGAAAATTTTAATATTTTTTGACCATATCTCATTTTGACGCTATTGTAGAATGAAGGGATTTGTGCTACAATAAAAGCGTTTTTAAGGTTCTAACACACACAGAAACATACCGGTTTATCCGGTAAATACAGTAAGGAAGGATTTTAGATGAAAATAATGAAAAGATGGACAGCATTGCTGCTTGTGTGCCTTTTGGTGTCGGGCTTTGGCTATACCGATATCGGGGCAGCCGCAGCAGATGGGACAGGCGTAACAGAAGAAACGGCACTTGTAAACAATGTTTATGTGCAGGAACCGATGGTGGAAGCACCGGGTACCCAGCGGGTATTGATCGGGATCGGGGACGCGGATACCGTGATTGAATCCGCGGCGCTTTCTTACCGGAATGAAGACAGCGGGCAGGAATTTAAGACACAGGCGGTGCAGATTCTGGACGGGTTTGCCGTATTTGAAATGGAATACGGGGAATCGGACGGACCGGGAGCGTACCACCTTGAGGGCATTTCCTATACGGCAGACGGAAATGCGGTCGAGACCTCTTTTGCGGAAATGGGAATTGACGCATCCTACGGGGTGGGCCGGGTGGTTTCGACCGAACCGAACGACGTGCTCCTAACGGACGAGGAGGCAGAGGCGCTCGCGGCGCAGGCTACGCTTGACGTTGTGGTGCCGGACGGTGAAGGGCAGCCCGTTTCCGGAGAAGATCTGACGGAAGCGCTGGAAAACGCCGGATGTGAACCGGATGCCGCCGGCATGGCGGATATGCGAAGAGGCGCGGGCGTCGATTCCACCGGAATGAAAAGCCTGGTGGTTGTACTGGATGCAGGGCACGGCGGTTCCGACCCGGGAGCAATGGCAAACGGGATTGTGGAGAAGACGGTCAATTTAAAAATTGCACAGTACTGCAAAGCAGAGCTGGAGGAATATGCGGGCGTTATCGTCTATATGACCCGAAACGACGACATCTACCTTTCCCTGGCGGAACGCGCACAGGTGGCAATCAACAAAAAGGCGGACGTATTTGTCAGTCTGCACAATAATTCCAATACCAGTTCCGTACCTTACGGCGCAAATGTCTATTACCCGAATGCCAATTACAACGCCAACTGCGGAGCGACGGGACAGGCGCTCGCCAACGTGATCCTTTCCAAGCTGACCGAGCTTGGGCTTGCCAACGGCGGGATACATATCCGTAATTCGGAAAACGGAACGAAATATCCGGACGGCAGCCTGGCGGATTATTACGGCGTCATCAAGCGGTGCAAGGAAAACGGGATTCCGGGGCTGATTGTAGAGCATGCGTTTATTTCCAATGCTTCGGATGCCAAGAACTACCTGAGCACGGATGCGCAGCTGAAAAAGCTCGGCATAGCGGACGCCTCCGGGATTGCCGAATATTTCGGGCTGAAAAAGGGGCTTGGATTTAACAGCATCCAGTCCAAGAGCGGGACGACCATGGATCTGACCTGGACTCCCGTAGTCGGTGTAAGCGGCTACTGCATTTACCGCAGCCAAAAGAGCGGGGACGGGTTTGAAGAGGTGGCCAAAATCACATCCGCTTCCACGACAAGCTGGCGCGATACGGGTCTGGTTCCCGGGACGACGTATTATTATAAGATCCGTACCTTTACCAAATCCGGATCGAATATCAGCTACAGCAAATACAGCAATGTCGCGTCCGGCACGACCATGGAAAGCCCGGCCATTACGTCTAGATCGGAAGAGCGTCGTGTAGGGAAAGAGTGTGGTACCTTGTGTAG